>NZ_AP019810.1:2695000-2995000 GCF_013394305.1 Enterococcus mundtii
CGAGTCCTACTGCCGGAGTTCTCATTTATGAGAAGAGTAATGAGCTTCTTTCACTCTGGAGAGTTGTCCGAGAGGCCGAAGGAGCATGATTGGAAATCATGTAGATGGTGCAAACTGTCTCAAGGGTTCGAATCCCTTACTCTCCGTAATTGATGTTTTACTGGCCCGTTGGTCAAGCGGTTAAGACACCGCCCTTTCACGGCGGTAACACGGGTTCGAATCCCGTACGGGTCATTTAATTGGATACATTGGAGGTTTAGCTCAGCTGGGAGAGCATCTGCCTTACAAGCAGAGGGTCAGCGGTTCGATCCCGTTAACCTCCATAATGATTTGGTTCCGTGGTGTAGGGGTTAACATGCCTGCCTGTCACGCAGGAGATCGCGGGTTCGATTCCCGTCGGGACCGTCATTTCTATTCAATTAAAAAAATAAATAATTTATTCTTTATGGCGCGGTAGCTCAGTTGGTAGAGCAACGGATTGAAGCTCCGTGTGTCGGCAGTTCGATTCTGTCCCGCGCCACCATGGAGGAGTAGCGAAGTGGCTAAACGCGACGGACTGTAAATCCGTTCCTTAGGGTTCAGTGGTTCGAATCCACTCTCCTCCATTTTATAGGGGCATAGTTTAAAGGTAGAACAGCGGTCTCCAAAACCGTTAGTGTGGGTTCAATTCCTGCTGCCCCTGCCATGGCGGATGTGGCGAAGTGGTTAACGCATCGGATTGTGGCTCCGACATTCGTGGGTTCGATTCCCATCATTCGCCTTTTTTTCATTGGGGTATAGCCAAGCGGTAAGGCAAGGGACTTTGACTCCCTCATGCGTTGGTTCGAATCCAGCTACCCCAGTCCTATAAATATTAATTTATAGCTTAAAATAGTATAATGGCGGTATAGCCAAGTGGTAAGGCAGAGGTCTGCAAAACCTTCATCACCGGTTCAAATCCGGTTACCGCCTTAGTACTAATTACATTGCCGGCGTGGCGGAATTGGCAGACGCGCTGGACTCAAAATCCAGTGCCCGTTGAGGGCGTGCCGGTTCGACCCCGGCCGCCGGTATTAACTAAGATGACCACATCTTAGTTTTTTATTCGGAAATTAAATAACAAATTATTTTATTATGGCGGATGTGGCGAAGTGGTTAACGCATCGGATTGTGGCTCCGACACTCGTGGGTTCGATTCCCATCATTCGCCCTTTATTATTGGGGTATAGCCAAGCGGTAAGGCAAGGGACTTTGACTCCCTCATGCGTTGGTTCGAATCCAGCTACCCCAGTTTTTATCTATTTATTTGCCGGCGTGGCGGAATTGGCAGACGCGCTGGACTCAAAATCCAGTGATCTCACGATCGTGCCGGTTCGACCCCGGCCGCCGGTATTTTGGCACTAATGTAGTCTATACGTTGGTGCTTTTTTCTTTGTTTGACGTTATCGGCATTGAGACATATATACGAACGGATAATATACGCCAGGAAAAATATCTAAGTGATTAAAAATAGCCTATATAGTTTGTTGTGGAAGTGGCTGAATTTAAATGAGTGATTCTATCCATTAGAAGCGTCCAATCCTCTTATGTAGGAATATTAGGCAAACGGTGAATCGGACACGGGAAATCTTCGTTTACATGTAGATCATAGTTGCAGATGATCAGGTTGGCTTGATGATCATTGATTTCTTTTTTTGTCACTGGTTGTTCAATCAAAAATTTGACTGAGATTTGTCGCAAGAAGAGTAATTCTGCTTCTTGAATAATATAATCGTCCATCGAGGGACAACTTTGTAGTGCTACGATGACCCTCAGAGGTTGTTGTGAGTTGATCCTTAAAATCGTTGCATGGAACGTGGTCAGGCTAGCAGCTAAATGATCAAGATGTGTGAACTCAAACATCGGATGGACTTTTAATCGCTCTAAATGCTGAAGCCAAAGGTGAAAAAGCTCTGGGTATTTTTTTTTTCATTAAATCAATCAAAGCAACAGAGGTCATTTCATATGAAGGGCTCATCTTTGAGAGTAATCTCGTATTGATCAAGAAGGCTTCGATTTTATCTAAAGCACCATTATCCAGCATCTGTTTTGGAAAAACCTGTAATAAAAAACGTTGGACTGCATCGACCACCACTGCACCTTCTTGACAACGAAAGGCGTAGGTTCGTTCTTCATCTAATCCTTGCCAATTTGAATAAGAGACACAATGTAAAAAAACAAGATACAGCCATAGCGATTCTGATTCAGGAATCGTTAGCTTGAAGAGTGAAGAATAGTAGGAGGCAATCAGATGTTCAATCAGCTGATTGCCTCGATTTTTTTTGACTAAAGCAACGGTGCTATTGTTAAAGTGACAAAAATTTTTAGACTGCCCTCTAACTTTAGCAATCGATAACCAAAGCGAAAAACGAAAATGGCTAAAATGTAGAAAAGTTATCCCACTTTTTCGACCATGAGCGATAATTGAATGCGCATGGTGATTGCTATCAGAATCGATGATCTGACTATCACCAAAGCTTGAATAAAAAGAAAAGAGTAAAAAACGAATATCTTCTTCTTTGCCAATAAAAGTGAGCGGACCGGTTGCTTTCGATATGCGATACTCTTTCAGTACTTCATTCATATGACGAATGATATTGAAAATTGAACTACGAGAGATCATCAAGTAGTCCGATAATTGTTCTGTACTATACGTTTTGTTATGAAGCAATAGATCCATCATACGATAAATGGTTGTATCTTTAGCTAGTATAGTAATGACTGAATCGACAGAGATTTCTTGAGGGTCTATTTGTAAGAATCCTTGTTCATTGTAAGTAATCTGAAAATCAATCGTAGGTAAGGAATGATTGATAATATCGATATCTTTTCGTAAAGTTGGTTTTGAAATTCCTAATTTTTGTGATAGATCACTAAGGGTTAAATTCTTACTTTGGTGCGTACGTATAAACTGTAGTAAGTTATACTGTCGTTTGAATTGATTATCTAATTGTAATGTCATAGGTAAATTATTCATGAGAGAAACCTTTCTTTAAGACAAATGTAGAATTTGATAATAAGTACACTTTAGAAGATGAAAATATAGTTATTACTAATAGTGTATTAGTTATTTAAAATTTAATCAATTTTTTTATCATTATTTTCACATTTTTATTTAACTATTTCCGATGAGCGATGATTTACCCGACTTTTTTTGGCATTATCTTTGATAAAACTTATTTTTAAGCGGTGAATTTCATTTGTGAATTAGATGAAATATTATTTTAAATAGATAAAACGTTATGCTGAATCTCATTTTTCTTAAATTTAATAATGAATATAATTGATTTTGTGTAATTTTAGTTAGAGATACAAGGTTATTTATTTACTTAATCTAATTTTATTTTAAATAAAAACTTATTTTATGGATATAAATATGTAGTGAGATATTCAGTTGGTAACAATGATTTTTAGCAGTAGTAACAAGTTTGAATCTGAATTTATTAGAAATGGAAATAGTATTTCTAACTAAATAACGAAAATTAAATTACTAAATATTTAGTAAAATAAATCGTTTTCTTTTCTTGCCAGTCACGTTATAATAGATAAAAATGATCACTAGGGGGTAGTGAAATGACGAAGTTAACATTAGCGATTTATGATAAAGAAAGAGTTCCAAGAAAAAGTTTTCAAGGAGAAGAAGAAATAGAAAAAGATTTGGTTGTGACAGCAGAAAATTTTGTGCATTTGTCTATGAGAAAATTTGAGTACCAAGAAGGAGATCAAATTGCTGTCGAAATGGATGAGTCTGGGAGGTACCTATGGGTCAAACTAGATGAAACTTTAGAAAGTTCACTGATCTATCTACCGGGAAATAAATGGACCTATGAAGTATCATTTCATTCCAATCGTATCAAAGCCAGACCGGAGACTCGTTTTTCTGGGGGACGACATTATCTAAGTGTTCGTTGTGCTTCTGAAGAGGAAGTGAAGATGTATCGTAATTTAGCGTTGAATCCGCATGATCAAAAAGAAGAAACTGGTGCGTATCCACATGCGAGTGCAAATGTGGAAACGAGAAATGATGCCACTTTCTTTGCATGTAATGCGATTGATGGCGTATACGCGAATCATTCTCATGGTTCATACCCATTTCAATCTTGGGGCATCAATCAGCAAGCTGATGCAGCTTTGACGATTGGTTTTGGTCGAGAGGTCCAATTGGATAAAGTTGGTTTTACATGGCGAGCAGACTTTCCACATGATAGTTACTGGACGAATGTGACGATTCAGTTTGACGATGGAACTAGTGAAACGTTTGCGACCGAAAAAACAGCTCAACCACAATATTTTTCATTTAGTGCAAGAAAGACCAAAACTATTCGCTTTTGTGATCTTATTCAAGCGAATGACCCATCGCCGTTTCCTGCATTGACGCAAATTGAATTGTGGGGCATGAATGATCAGCCGATGAAAGGATAAGCAATGAAAAAATACTTTTTGAAGCAACTGTCAGAAGCCAAAAAAGAGTATCTTACGAATAAAGTAGTTCCTGAGTTGCCAGTCTCGGGGTATAGAGAGTTTTTGATGACTGGAGAGCGATTGGTTTTTGAGAAGGCGTACTTTGCAAGACGTAAACATGCTACTGTCTTGGTGTTGTCCTTATTGCAAAAAAAAGAAGCCGAAGTAGTTGAAGGGTTAGAACAAGTTTTGTGGGGGATCTGCAATGAGTATAGTTGGAGTTTACCAGCTCATTTACCAATTGAAGCGAATCACTTTCGTGTGGATTCCCCGACATGGATCGATTTATTTGCAGCTGAGACAGGACAAATGTTAGCAGAGATAGTCAAGTTGTTTGAGAAAGAATTATCTGAACTATTGACGTTTCGAATCCGGTCGGAAATCGATCGACGACTCTTCGTTCCTTTTGTAACAAACACATGGCCGTTTGAATCATTTGAGAACAATTGGAGTGCGGTTGTAGGTGGTTCGATTGGTATGGCTGCCTTGGATATACAAGAAAAAGGCGGTAAATCACAAGCGGAGATATTGAGGAAAGTAGATCGTTGTATGGCCTCTTATTTACGAAGTTTTGGGATGGATGGCGCATGTGAGGAAGGCGTCAGCTATTGGGCATATGGATTTGGTTATTATATTTATTTTGCAGAAAAATACCAACAAGTTTATGATGATGACCGCTATCTGTTGGGTGATAAAGTGAAAAAGATCGCGGCTTTCCCTAATGATGTGATGCTCGCTGAAACAGAGGCTATACCGTTTTCCGACTACCACCCAGCGGACTTACCAAGTGGATTATTGAGTTTCTGTCAGGAAAGGTTCCATGTCGCAATTCCTGAAGTTGTGAGAATCAATGACTTAGATTTTGATCATTGTTATCGTTTTGCCCCTTTATTACGTAATTTACTCTGGTCAAAAAGACATATTGTGAATAATCAAAAAGAAGTCCTTCATTATTTTGAGGATGTAGCATGGGGCGTTCTTCAATCTTCGAAAGAAAATTTGGTGTTTGCAGCAAAGGGAGGACGAAATGATGAAAGCCATAATCATATAGATATTGGTCATTTCGTATTTGGTACGAGAGAAGACTTATTTCTTACCGATCTTGGAGCGGGAGAATATACAAAAGATTACTTTGATGAAAAAACACGTTATCTTTTCTTAGTGAACAGCGCACTTGGGCATAGTATTCCTATCGTTGCGAACAGTTACCAATTACCTGGAGCTGTTGCGGCAGAACATACGAGTTTTCAATCAACGAGAACTGGTGGAGTCTTCAAGACAGAATTGGCTTCCACGTATCCTTCGCAGATAGGACTACGCCAGATGGATCGGACAATAGAAGTGGATCGTTCGAAACGACAACTTGTTTTGAGTGATGCATTTACATTCGAAAAAGAAAATCAGTTAGTTATTGAAAATTTTATAACGACGAATCCAGTGGAAGTTATAGGGAAAACGGTATGTATCACAGGAGAAAAAGAAAAGTGTGAGATGTATTTTTCAAAACCTGTGCAGTTGATCAAAGAAAGTTATTACGATCACTATGGCCAAAAAAATGAAGCTACGCTGATCCAAGCGACTTATCAGTTGCTGAAAGAAGAAACAATCCAGATCGAGATTGCGATCAAAAGTAAATGAGGGCACGTGGTTATCAGCGGTAAGCGTGGGACTTGTTTAATGGAATGAGGTAGTGACACACACATCCTCGCAACTGAATAAATGGTGTTTCAGAAGCAATTCCTTCGTAAATAAGCTAGAAAACCCCAAAGTTTTAAAAATTCGGGTTTTCTAGCTTATTTATCGGAAGTTCATCTATCAATCATGAGTTCTTTTTATTTGGTGGGGTAGTTGAGCCACGGACGATTAATTCTGTATCTAATAGGATTCGTTTCGCAATACCAGGGGAGTGGATACGTTCGTGTAAAAGATTGATGCCTGTTTCGCCCATTTCCTCTGTATAAGCTCTGACCGTTGAAAGGGGTGGCGTGATGTAGCGAGAAATTGATAAATCATTGATACCCATCACGCTGATCTGTTTAGGTACTTGGATCTGATGAGCATTCAATGTATGGATGATACCGATAGCAAAAGCATCATTTGCGGCTAAAATGGCAGTCGGTAGATCGTCTTGCCATTGTACTAAGGCTTTTTCTGTCAGTGATTCACTCGTTTTGACGTCAAGAGAACTATTTTCTTTTACGAAAAAATATTTTTCGTCGAATAGCTGATGATGTTTCATCATATCGATATACGTATTAGTCGTTGGTGTTTTGTAGGTTCGATACCCGTAGAGATTGGCACTTTCTTCTGCACCGATATAGGCAATCTTTTTATGTCCTAAATCTAAGAGATGAGTAAGTGCGACTTCAGTGGCTTGACCAAAATCAGTATTGACACAGTCATAATCGTGAAAAGGAAAATTTGATCCGACGACGCATAGATTTGGCGCAGTAGTATTTAATTCATCAATTTTTTCTTGCGTGAATTTACCGATTGCTAAGATGCCATCGACTGCTTGGATTTGATGTTGTTCGTTTTGGGAAAAGTTAATGACGTGATAGCCAAGTTCTACTGCACGTTTTTCGGCAGCTAAACGAATGGACATGTAATAAATATCTTCTAGTTCTTCGTCACTCGTGCGCCAAGTAATCAAACCAAGGACACCTTTTTTTTTTCAACAGTCCATTTGCTGAGTGGGAATTGCCATTTTTTTTTGCCTTCTTTTTATATTTAGTGTAGTTCAGCTTTTCTGCAATTTCGAAAACTTTACGTTTGGTTTCTTCTGTTGCTGAGAGTGTATCATCATAATTTAAAACGCGTGAAACAGTAGAAATCGATACGCCTGCTTCCTTTGCGATGTCGGTGATCGTCGCCATAAGCTACCTCCGGATAATAGACTTTATTAATTATAGTATAGGTAATTTCAGTAAAAAGGCAAGTAAAAATGTTTGTTTTTTTACCTAAAAAATGTTGATTTTTTACTAATTTTAGGTAAAATTTAGTAAAAGAAAACGATTTCATTAGGAGGGGAGCCAAATCAAACGATTTCTCTTCGGATTACAATTCATTTTTATCGTTAGTTTTTGTACAGGATGTCAAACAAATAGCCGACAACAAGAGAAGGCTTTTGAAAATCAAATCAAAGAAGAAATCCAGCAAAAGGCGCATGTTTTTACTGAAAAAGAATATCAGTCAGCAAAGGTTCCATTGCATCAGTGGGTAAAAATCGAAGGAAAAATTATACGATCAGATGGTAAAGAACAAATAGAAAAAGGCGATCGCTTTATTCTGAGAAGTGGTTCCAGTGATTACCAAGTATTCAATGAACAAGCAGCATCAATCAATGTGGGCGATGAAGTGATCGTTTACGGAGAATATTATGGGTTTATCAAAGGATTTTTAATTGAAAGGGAGAATATACATGCAACAATTTCGTACAAAAAAACAATGGCAAGAAAATTTTCGCCAGTTAATGGCACCGTTACGTCCTTATTACAAAAATCAACCGGGTAAATTAAAACTAGGAACACATGGCACCGTCTATTCAGAGGCAACAAGAGAAGTTGAAGCATTTTTACGACCACTCTGGGGATTTGGTCCTTATCTGGTCGACGAAGATGATGCTGAATTAGCATCTGATTATCTGAAAGGAATCATTGCAGGGACTGATCCACAGAGTGATGAGTATTGGGGGACAGTAACAGACTATGACCAGTTGATTGTCGAGATGGCTTCAATAAGTACGACGTTGCTTTTGAATCCTGAAAAAATCTGGGGACGTTTAACTTCGATGGAACAGACGAACTTGGCAGAATGGTTATTCACAGTCAATTCGCGTAAAATACCTAAAAATAATTGGTATTTTTTCCGTATCTTGGTGAATATCGCATTGAAAAAATGTGGCAAATCCTATTCACAGCAACAAATCGATCAAGATTTTGAAGTGATCGAGCATTTTTACAATGACAATGGTTGGTATTTTGACGGGGCAGATACGCAATATGATTACTACGTCTCATTTGCGATCCATTATTACAGCTTAGTATATGCCCATTTTATGGCAGAGGAAGATCCAGTCCGCACAAAACGGATCAAAGAGCGGGCCGTTCTTTTTGCTCAAACATTTAAATATTGGTTTGATGCTAATGGCGAAGCATTACCTTTTGGTCGTAGCTTGACATACCGCTTTGCCCAAGCGAGCTTTTTCAGTGCCTTGGTGTTCGCGGATGTGGAAGCACTCCCTTGGGGTGAGATCAAAGGGTTGCTTAGTCGTCATTTAGAAAACTGGATGGATAAAGAGATTTTCTCGACAGATGGGCTTCTAACTGTTGGATATCATTATCAAAATCTAGTGTTTGGAGAAGGGTATAACGGACCGGGTTCTCCTTATTGGGCAATGAAGAGTTTTCTCTTATTGGCTGTACCTGATGATCATCCGTATTGGCAAGCAGAAATATGTCCACTACAAATTGAAGAAAAGACGCTAGCATTGCCGGAAAGTAAAAATTTTTACCAATACAATCAGTCATTGACGCATCTTCAAGCTTTCCCAGCTGGGCAGTTTGTCAATCAGCAAAGCTTCCCACATGCCAAATATAGTAAATTCGTCTATTCGACACGCTTCGGTTTCAGTGTCCCAAAATCTGATTATTGGTATTACGAAGGTGCTTACGACAGTACGTTAGCTTTGGCAAAAGATGGTCATTATTTCCGTCCGAAAGGGTTAGACCTAGATTTTTCTGTTCTACCTGATCGTATCATCCATGAGTGGTCTCCGTGGGAAGACGTCAAAATTCATTCCACGATCGTTCCACTGGAAAACTGTCATGTCAGAGTTCATGAAATTGAAACAACAGATTCTATACATGCTTATGACGGAGGTTTTAGTGTCCCTCTCGAACAGACTTTGCCAAAAGCAGACACGTTAAGTATCGAAGCAAAAACAAGTATCGGAATCTCAAAGATCGAGGGCATCATCGGGTATGAAAAAGCGGATGTTGTGCGAACGGAACCAAATACGAATCTCTTTTACCCACGTACGATGATACCTTTTGTCTCAGCTGAGATCTCCTCAGGCAAACACTTGCTTGTATCCCTTGTTTCAGGGACTTTACCTGGTGAAACAGTGATCCAGCCAGTTATTGAGCAAAAAGGACAAAAATTACTGATCCAACAAAAGAATCAAACGATCGAACTAACGATTAGATAATGGAGGTAGGAATGACACAATTTGATTGGTTGACACATGAAATTGATTTTGTAACTAATAAAGTCAAAAAAAATCTGACACTTTTTCAAGATACCGTACCACCTGCTGCGAGCGTAGACCTTGTCTACGTTCCAGAGGAAAACACGGATTGGACAGCTAGTTTTTGGATAGGGATGCTCTTCCTAGTAAAAGAACTGACGAATGACCAAGCGGTTGATGCAACGATCGAAAAACAATTGGCATCTTTTCGTCAACGCCTTGAAAATGACATTGCGCTTGAAACGCACGATATCGGTTTTTTGTACACACTCTCAGCAGTAGCTGATTATCAAGTGAACCGACGGGAATCTTCAAAAGAATTAGCAATTCAAGCAGCGGATCGGCTGATGAAGCGTTATGACGTTAATACACAGATCATTCAAGCTTGGGGAGATTTAAAGGATGAGCACCAACGTGGGCGTATGATCATCGATTGTCTGATGAACTTACCGCTTCTGTATTTTGCATCTAATATGACGGGAGAGAGCAGTTATAAAGAAGCTGCCTATGCCCATGCCAAACAAACACAACGTTACATCGTTCGTGATAATTTTACGACATATCATACGTATTATTTTGATCCGAAAACTGGCAAAGCAATCGGTGGTAAGACACAACAAGGGTTTTCAGATGATTCTTGTTGGGCGCGTGGGCAAGCATGGGGAATCTATGGCTTTACACTGAGTTATAATCATACAGGTGATTACACGTTTTTAGAAACAGCCAAAAAACTGGCTAACTATTTCATCGACTGCTTACCAGAAGACACTATCTGTTATTGGGATTTAGTATTTCATGATGGCAGTGGTGAAGAAAGAGACACTTCCGCTGCGGCAATCGCGGTGTGTGGTTTATTGGAACTGGCGAAGCAACTGCCATTAAGCGATCCGAAAAAAGAATATTATCAGACTGTTGCTATCACAATTATGAAAACGTTATCAACTGATTATACAAGTGTGGATTCGCCACAATCGAACGGCTTGTTACTTGAAGGAGTCTATGACAAAAAATCAAATAAAGGAGTGAAGGAGTGCATGATCTGGGGGATTACTACTATGTAGAAGCCATGATAAGACTGAAAAAAGTTTGGTACAGTTACTGGTAAAAAACTAAGATGAAAGAAATGGAGGGAATTGGAATATGAAGTTTTGGAAAAAAAGTTTAGTTACTGGATTACTTGTTAGTGGAGGGCTATGGTTGGGGGCCTGCGGAAATGAAAACCAAGCACAAGATCAAACGGACGGAACAGTGTTGACAGTCAGTACATGGAATTATGATACTACGCCAGAATTTGACAAACTTTTTCGGGCATTTGAAAAGGAAAATCCTGGGGTAACAGTGAAACCAGTAGATATTGCTTCAGATGATTATGATACGAAATTGACCACGATGTTAGCTAGCGGAGATTCGACAGACGTGTTGACGATGAAAAATCTCTTGTCTTATTCAAACTATGCATTAAGAGATCAATTAGTCGATCTATCTTCACACATCAAAGATTTAGACACAGATCCTGCAATGGAAAGCTACGAGATGTATGATATTGATGGAAAAACCTATGCGCAACCGTATCGTACAGACTTTTGGGTGCTTTATTATAATAAAAATTTATTTGATGAGGCAGGATTGCCTTATCCAGATAATTTGACTTGGGAAGAATACGAAGAATTAGCGAAAGAACTTTCAAAATCAGAAGAGCAAGTATATGGTGCATACCAACATACGTGGCGTTCGACTGTTCAAGCGATTGCTGCTGCGCAAAATAATAAAAATCTGGTGGAGCCAGATTATGGATTTTTAGGTGAGTACTATGACCGTGTATTGCGGATGCAAGAAGACCAAGCACAGATGGATTTTGGTACGGCCAAGTCGACGAATGTGACCTATCAATCTCAATTTGAAAACTCCAAGGCAGGCATGATGTATATGGGCTCTTGGTACATGGGCGCTTTGTTGACTAATATCGATGCTGGAACAACAGATGTGGAGTGGGGGATTTCTCAAATGCCACAAAATGAAAAAGGAAAGGAAATCCAAACATTTGGGTCACCAACAGCCTTTGCAATCAATAAGAACTCGAAAGAACAAGAACTAGCGCAAAAATTCCTTGATTTTTGTTCGGGTGAAGCGGGAGCTAAAGTATTAGCAGAAGTAGGTGTAGTACCTTCTTATCGAACAGATGCGATCAATGAGTTGTACTTTAGCCACAACGGAATGCCAAATGACGAAGTCTCACAAACAGCTTTCAAGCCGGAGAAAATCGCTATTGAGTTTCCAGTGGATGAAAACGGACCAGCTATCGATAAGATTTTACAAGAAGAACATGAACTGATTTTAGTAGGAGACGAAACACCAAAAGAAGCAATTGGTAATATGGAAAAACGAGTAAAACAAGAAAGTGAATAAAAAGGTGTGTGGCAATTTTGTCTTGAAGGTGTAAGATTTCTTTCATTTTCATATCAAATAAATAAGGGGGATAAATGATTTTCCTCCGCTATCTTGTCAACTATATGCTGAAGGAGCTTTCTCTGCGCCTTCAGTGTATAGCTAACAGGAATACATGTTATTGCCTTTAATGAAAGGGGGAGCGTTAAAAGAACCAATTGGTTCTTTTAACATCAAGCTATGGAAGTAACGAAGTCAGCTTCACGTAAACTAAAACGTAAAAATACATTGATTGCTTGGTCATTTATTGCGCCAAATTTTATTGGATTTTTGATTTTTACTTTAGTACCTGTTGTTTTTTCATTGATTTTAGCCTTTATGAAATGGGATTCCTTTAGTACACCCGAATTTGTTGGTCTGCAAAATTTCACTCGCATGTTATCGGATGATACATTTTGGCTCTCTCTTAAAAACACCTTTTTGTATACGATCGGTGTGGTTCCGTTGACATTGGTATGTTCATTGGGCTTGGCCATTTTATTGAATCAGAAAATCAAAGGAGTCAAATTTTTTCGGACAGCTTTTTTCTTTCCGTATGTCACATCATTAGTGGCAATCGCAGTGGTGTGGAGTATGTTGTTCCATCCTACTATGGGACCGATTAACCAGTTTTTACGTGTGGTTATCGAAAATCCCCCTGGTTGGTTGTCTAGTTCAGATTGGGCATTGACAGCGATCATTATCGTTAGTGTCTGGCGAGGAATGGGGTACTACATGATTTTATACTTAGCTGGCTTACAAGGGATCTCGAAAGAATTGTACGAAGCAGCTGCAATGGATGGTGCGAATAAATGGAAACAATTCATCCACATCACCGTGCCTGCATTGCGCCCAACAACCTTTTTTGTGACGATCATGTTGGTTATCAACTGCTTCAAGATTTTTGACCTTGTTCAAGTGATGACTGATGGAGGACCGGGGCGTGCGACCAATGTGTTAGTTTATCAAGTTTATAGTGAAGCGTTCGTAAAATTCAATTTCGGCTATGCTTCAGCGATTGCTATGGTCTTGTTTGTCATCGTCCTTGTGATTACAGTCATCCAGTTTAAATGGAATCAGATCCGAGAGAAAGTGTAAAGGAGGAAAACGGATGAATAATCGATCAGAAAAAAAATCATTTCATAAAATTTTAGTATTTACGTTACTTCTAATTTTTTCACTGCTCACTTTGATCCCTTTTATCTGGATGATCTCTGCGTCATTCAAAGCAAACAATGATGTCTTTTCGGTTCCAATCCAATGGATACCTAAAACCTGGCATCCAGAAAACTATTCGGTCATTTGGACACGCATTCCATTATTGACCTTTTTCAAAAATACAGCTATTTTAAGTATCGTGATTACGCTGATCCAGTTATTTACATCAAGCTTTGCTGCTTATGGATTTTCCAAAATGCACTTTAAAGGAAGAAACCTCCTTTTTCTTGCATATATTGGTACGATCGCTGTTCCATGGCAATCCTATATGATCCCACAATTTATCATGATGCGGCAATTAGGATTATCTGATACGTTACTTTCTTTGATTTTGTTACAAGCATTTAGTGCGTTTGGCGTATTTTTATTGAAACAATACTATAGTAGTATTCCCGATTCACTTTGCGAAAGTGCAAGAATCGATGGATTATCCGAATGGGGCATCTATCGCAGGATCATCTTACCATTGACTAAACCAGCTTTGGCTAGTTTGATGATCATCACTTTTGTCAATACATGGAATGACTACATGGGACCTTTTATTTATCTGTCATCTACAGAAAATAAAACGATCCAATTAGGATTAAAAATGTTCGTCGGATTGTATGATACGGAATATGCCTTGATCATGGCAGCGTCTGTGTTGTCTGTTTTACCAGTTGCGATCGTCTTTTTAGCCATGCAAAAATATTTTGTTGAAGGTATTGCTTCTTCTGGGGTCAAAGGATAGAAAGGAAAGGCTATGTTTAAAAAGCAAACATTTGAAACGAATGTTTACATGAAGCTGTTTCGTTTAGCATATAGTTTTCTGGC
Organism: Enterococcus mundtii; assembly: GCF_013394305.1. Taxonomy (NCBI): domain Bacteria; kingdom Bacillati; phylum Bacillota; class Bacilli; order Lactobacillales; family Enterococcaceae; genus Enterococcus; species Enterococcus mundtii. The sequence continues at coordinate 2,709,183 of NZ_AP019810.1, forward strand.
GGGTAATTTATGCTTATTACTTGTGAATCTCCCATTTTTTTTAGTCGTAGTAACTACTGCAATCGATATCAGGAATAGCCTCTTTTTCTTAGGAAGTCTGTTTTTTTTCTTACCTGCCACCATGACAACTTTTGCCTGGTTTGTCGAGGGAATCCAAGAAAATGAAGTACCAGTCAAAACTTTTTTTCAATTGTATCGCTCGTTATGGAAAAAAAGTATGTACTTAGGTGGTCCAGGATATCTTGTAATCGTGATTTCTTTTGTCGATATCCTGTTTTTCATGGACCAACCAATCGGAAAATGGCTCATTCCTTTCTTTTTTATATTCATTATCTTGGCCATTAATCTGATGATCAATAATTTTTATCTCCAAGTGAAAAATCCAGAAATCTCCATACGAAAAATCTACCATGTCTCTTTCTATTATGTAGTGAGAAAATGGTACATTAGTTTATTGAATACTGTGTTGGTGTTTCTTTTGTTGGTCGTGATGGTCGTTAAGCCCCAATTTGGTTTCTTGGTCACACCCTGCTTATTTTTAGGTTTGATTTATTTGAACTGCAAGCAGACGTATCGCTATCTAAATCAAAATAAGTAGCTGTTAACACATAAAAAATGAAAACGAATAGGCCCCCAAAGGTTAGACCAAAAAATCTAACTTTTGGGGGCTAATCATTTCAAATAGTATTCATTTATCGGTGGCTGGAAGATTTCGAAAAAAGGTCAATAGATCCTAAAATCGAAAGCTTTTTCCGACCAATAGCCATAGGACAAGTGGTATCAGCATAAGCCCACTTGCTATCATGATCCAATCGATTGAAAGCATATCTGCTAATGGACCTAGGATCAACATCGTAGCTGGAGAAGCACTACTGATCGCCATCGTTACTAAGCTCATAACACGCCCCATATATGCGTTATCCGTTTTTGCTTGAAAGAATGAAACCATAGCAGTTCGTGAGATGGGCACAATAAAACCAATTGCTACCATCATGACGAAATACAACCAAAAACTTGATGTGATACCTAATATAAAAAAGGAAGGATCAATAATGAATAGCCTAAAGCAATCGTTTTGATTTTATTTTTGAAACCTCCCCAAGTACTCATCACAGATCCTCCAACTAACATCCCAGCAGCAAAACCAATCTCAATGGCTGATAGCTGCCATAGTCCGTCATGAAAATTACGAGTGATTTGTAAAGGCGCTAAATTTGCAGCAGGTGTAGAAAATATACTGCCCATAAAACCAACAAGGATCAGTGCGAGCAGGATTTTATGAGTACGGAGGTATTTGATACCTGAGTTTATTTCGGATAACATGTTTATTTTATTTGTTTCTTGAGATTTCATTGGAGAAACTGTTACTCGAAAAAACAGCATAGTCACACCGATAACCGCTGTCACAAAGTCGATCATCAATATCATCTCTAAAGGTAAAACTGTCAGTAATGTTGCTGCTAATGCAGGACTTGCAAGCATCATCACAGCTTGGATCGTTTGATCAATACCGTTGATCCGTACTAAGTGCTTTTCTTTGGCAATTTGTGGAATGAGCGAAGAGACAGCAGGCGTTTGAAATCCTTGACCTACAGAGCGAATGAATATCAGTCCCAATAATAAGAAAAGATTATGCTCCATTTCTTTGTTTATCATCAATAAAATCGCCATGAACAAAGAAGCAAGTGCAACGCAGCTATCAGATAAAATAGCGATTTTTTTTCGGTCGTAATGATCAGCAAGTGCTCCTGCAAAAGCATGACCAGCACCATTGGTAAGATGCCAATAGCGTTCATCAAACCAACCATCGTTCCTGATTGGGTTGATAATGTGACATGCCAAATAATAGCATACTGTACCAACATCGTTCCGATCATTGAGATGGCTTGCGATGTTAGTAAGTATGCTATGTTCGTTTTCCAATTCTTTTCATCATAAATAATTTTTGACATTTGTATTCTCTCCCTTTTGATATAAATCATGTGTTTAACAATTTATATGCCCAAAAGGGTTTTTCGGAGAATGTGTCCTAATTGCTGTCACGAATTTATCATATCTAAAAAAATTTGTAAAGAACAAATAGGAGGGAAGTATTTATGCATACGATTATGATACTAAAAAGATCTTTTATTAGGAATGTAATAAATAACAATGTAAAAATGATAGGATGAGTTGCGTAATAAATTGATCTAAGAGATAGTAGTGAAATTTAATCCTTAAATATAAAGATGAATCAACCGCATTGATTTTGGATTTTCCAAAAATGAGCAACTATTAAATAACGATTTATTTTGATGGAGAAGTAGCTGATAAATTGTTTAGAGGATGTTTCTCAGTTTTTCGTTTTTTGATTGTCTTTGACGTATCTATTAAATAGAGAAGCGAAACTTTATTTTTGAAAGGAAAAGAGGGATAGATGAGAAACCGAACAAACAAACAACTTGTAATAGGTATGGCAGTGCTGATCAGTTTGGTAATGATTGGAATCGGCGGGAAAGTATACATGGATAACAGGGAAGAAAGAAAAGCGTAAGAATTGTTAGCAGTAGAGAAACAATCGGTCCAAGTATTAAAAAATACATTTGCGGATATTGCAGAGGTTAAATTTGAACGTTCTGCTAAAAATGATATGACGGGTTCTTATGGATTGTTTGTAACAATGAAAAACACCAAAGGACAATCAGTTTATTTTTCGTATGGATTTTGGAAAGAATCTAATAAGTTAGGGGAACTTGGTGTCGAGGATAGAGCAATACAAATAAAAGGTATTACTAAAAATAAAATAAGGGTGATTTATACTAGTGGGGAGGAAGAAGAGATTTGACAATTACAGACCAAGATTATCAAACTTATAGTGATGTCGTTTATTGGACAGATCCTAACAATAAAAAGAAATATGATTCTAGCTTAAAAGAAGGAGCTATTCGCGATTTTAATGGTACCGAATTCAAAATACTAAAACTCAAAGAAAACTCTAAAACAGATGGCATGCAAGCTGTGGCAGTTGCTCCGTTGGACGAAAAAGGGAACGTTGATACTTACCAATTAGTGATTTCTTATGCAGGAACAAATACATCAGATATTAAGGATATAGAAAATGAAAAAACGAACGAATAAACAACTGTTAATAAGTATCACAGTAATGCTTAGTTTAGTAATAATTGTAATTGGAGGGAAAGTATATATGGATAAGAGAGAAGAACGAAAAGCGCAAGAATTGTTAGCAGTCGAGAAGCAATCGGTCCAAGTATTAAAAAATACATTTGCGGATATTGCAGAGGTTAAATTTGAACGTTCTGCTAAAAATGATATGACGGGTTCTTATGGATTGTTTGTAACAATGAAAAACACCAAAGGACAATCAGTTTATTTTTCATATGGTTTTTGGAAAGAAAATGATGATATAGGGGATTATGGATTAGAAAATGAAGAGGTTCAAAAAGTAGGGATAACTAATGAAAAAATCAAAATAATTTATACAAATGGAGAGGAGGAAATACTTTGAGCAATACAGATGAACAATATAAAATTTTAATGATAGAGTTTATTGGATAGATCCGAATGATAAAAAGAAATATGATTCAACATATAAAGAAGGTTCTATAAAAGTTGTTGAAGGTTATAAATTCAAAATACTAAAACTCAAAGAAAACTCTAAAACAGATGGCATGCAAGCTATGGCAGTCGCTTCGTTGGATGAAAAAGGGAACGTTGATACTTCCCAATTAGTGATTTCTTATGCAGGAACAAATACATCAGATATTAAGGATATAGAAAATGAAAAAACGAATGAATAAACAACTGTTAATAGGTATCACAGTAATAATCAGTTTGGTAATAATCGTAATTGGAGGGAAAGTATATATGGATAAGAGAGAAGAAAGAAAAGCACAAGAATTATTAATCGCAGAAAAAGAATCGGTCCAAGCTTTGAAAAATACATTTGCGGATATTGTAGAAGTGAAAATTGAGGATACAGCTTATAACAATATGACAGGTTCATATAGAATGCTTGTTACTATGAAGAATATCAAAGACCAATCAGTTTATTTTTCGTATGGATTTGGAAAGCATAGCCGAAAAATGGGGGATTACGGAATAGAAAATAGCAGTGTACAGATTGAAGGAATTACAAAAAATAAAGTCAAAATAATTCATTCAAACGGTAAGGTGGACTATGTATGAAAATTACAGATAAAAATTATAACAAATTAAATGAAGTAGTGTATAGAATAGACCCTAACCATCTTTACTATGATCCTACTTTAAAAGAAGGAGAAATACGGAAATTTAGCGGGACTACATTCAAAATACTAAAACTTAAAGAAAACTCTAAAACAGATGGCATGCAAGCTATGGCAGTTGCTCCGCTGGATGAAAAAGGGAACGTTGATACTTCCCAAGTAGTGATTTCTTATGCAGGAACAAATACATCAGATTTTAAGGATATAGAAACAGATATACGAACGATTGGTGGTTTTTTTGATAAAACAGTTAGTCCGGGTTTTTCTATGACACCTAGTCAAGCACGTGTTTCAGGGCAATTGACGTCAGCTACTGAGTTTGCGAAAGAGGTAAAGAATGAGTATAAAGATGCCGAAATTTCTACAACTGGACATTCATTAGGACAGTATCTAGCCTTGTATGTCGCAGCTGAAAACCAATGGAAAAATGTTGGGTTCAATGGACCAGATCCTTACGAACTATTATCTCCAGAATCCAAAAAATGGATAAAGGAAAATCCGGGGATGTTGACGAATTATCGTAATCGTGGGGATGAATTGCTTGGCAATCTCATGGGAGATGGAACAGGCGCAGAAATAAAAATAAGCATGGAAATGGGGTTAATGAATCCGTTTGATTATCATGGTTTAGATATTTGGAGGTTTGATAAATACGGAAATCTGATCATTCCAGAGAACGACTATAATACGAAAGCAAGTATACAACAGGAAAAACATAAAGCAATGAGTGATTTCTCAAGTCATTTGGGAACGTTGAAAAAATGGCGTGAGAAGTTTACTGCGAGTGGAGGACATTTATCAGCGAATGAGCGAATTTATTTAAATCATAGTCAAACAAAGGTAGTTGTAGAAACAATGGGACGAAAGACTAAAAGTGCAATGGAAAAAGTCATTCGAATCAATCAGAGTAGTATTGAACGAATCGAAATGAATTGGGCAGAAGAGCTACGAAGAGCGGAACATGCTGCACCTTCTTTGACTGCTTGGGAAGTAAAAGAAACATTGGCATCTGTTGGCGTGACATGGGAAACACACGTAATGACGCCAAAGGAAAAGTGTCAACAAAGAATCCAAAAAGCCAGACGAAAAGGCGAACGCTATGACGAATTGGCGAAAGAAATCAAAAATAAAATCGATGATTTAGTCGCACGAGATCAAGAATTAGCCAATCAACTAAAGGGATGAGGGAAGAAAATGACGATTGAAGAGTTGCAAGCAGACTATCAGAGAAAACGAATCAAACTAGAAGAAGAGGAAGACTTGTTGCGATATTTCAACCGAAAAGGAGAAGAAGTAGTTGAACAATCTGAACAACTGTTAAGGCGAAGTCTAAATGGTTTAGCCCGTGATAACGAACCATTGATGAGAGCAAGGAAACAATATCAAATTGCAGAAGAGCAATATAAGACAGCATTAAATTCAGAACGACGTCAGTTACATCAACGATTTGATGATTTAGAACGAGAGTATCAAGCGGCTTATCGAAAGTTAAATCAGTGATAAAAGAGCAATAATTACATAAAAACATACCCACATGTCATTTTAAATGGATCAATAATGCGTAGCTTGTGGTTGAGGAGAAATTATACTAAAAGTTCATTCTGCTTTACTCAATGAAAGTGGAGTTTTGAAATTCGAATTTTCTATATTTGGCAATTGTCTCATATAGATTAGTCTATAAAAATGTATCAATCAAAAGAGGAATTTAAGAATGATTGAGGAGCGCTTTCGTTGGTTATAGCGTAAAGTCTCTCAAAAATAAGAGGTAGATAAGGAGGAAACTAGTTTGTCAAAATATATAATCTCTATAAATTAGATGTTAGATAACTTTATCTTGAGGAACTAATTATAGATTTTTGGCAACGGGAAGTCATGGATGAATTAGAAGATTTGTTAAATGAATTAAGAAAAACTTTAGAGCGATGGAATGTCCAAACTGTGGGAATTGCCATGCAGGGAAATTTAGCGGCAGAAAAGAAAACGACGGATAAAACCCATAAGGATGCGGTAAAGGAAGCGGAAAATTCATTTTCTAGTAGTCGTGATCAGTTAGAAAATTCTTTAAAAGGAGGATTTGCCAAAAAGGTAATAGAAGTATTCGATGAACAAGAAAAAGAATTGAAAGTGTTTGAATAAATCAGTGTTATCATGAGAATAATAAGTGTTAGTTTGGCGGGCTGTTCACTCTGTGTTTCTTTTTATAATTGATTTATCCGAACTGCAAGCTACCTCGTCCAACAAGTGGAGTTAAAATGTAAAAAAGAACTTGAGAAAACGATTTGTTTTCCCAAGTTCTTTTTCGATGTTGGATGATGGATTTCGTTTCAAAAAACACGCTATGCATTAGTCTAAAGTATCAAGCCATTGCTTGGCATGGGTCAACTCATCCATTGTCAATTGATGTCCTTGATCTGTGATTTGTGTTGTTACTTTGGCGCCTCGTGAATCAAATTCGCGAACTAAATGACTAAATGAAGTATTAGAAACGATTGGATCTCCTTCGCCAAAGGATAACCAGACAGAAGTGTCAGGGAGTTCTGATTTTTCCTGATAGTCATCTAAGGACATCGGGTGAAAGAAGAGCCCTTTTTTTAGTTCTGTCTGTTGAGCCAACATGATATGAGCGGCAATATTTGCCCCGTTTGAAAAACCGACAACGATCCAATCAGTTAATGGGATATCCTGTAAGTGACTGATTTCCTTGATTTTATTATATAGTTTTGTAGATTCTTCAGCTAAACTGTCATAGTCGAATTGGTTCAAGCCGTTTCTTTTGAAAAAACGATTCAAGCCTTGCTCGTTGATATTCCCCCTAAAGGATAAAAGCGTACTTTCAGGTGCAAGAAACTCTGCAATTTCCAAAAGTGAGTGTTCGTCGCCGCCAGTTCCATGAAGTAGAATCAATTTTTTTTGTGTTGCTTTTCCTTGTCTATAAAGATACTTCAAATGACTCACTCCTGTCGTCGTTAATCTACCCGTTTTTGGTTTGCATCACGCGTGTCAAAAGGTCGAACATACGCTTCGATTTCTTTTCTTTTTGCTTCTAATAATGGTGGCAAAGCAAGGATCTCTCCAGCTGTTTCAGCGGGTTCATCTCCAAAGAATCCAGGGCCATCGGTGGCTAATTCAAATAAGACATGAGTAGAAGCTAAGAAATACTCAGATTCAAAGTAAAAGCGATCAACAAATCCAGAGCTAGGTAGGGACGTTTGACTAATTTTATTGATCCAAAACTGTAGTGCTTCATGATCAGCGACACGTAAAGCGAGGTGATGGACATTGCCGTACCCTTCGATGGCCTTGGGTAGATCGGCACGATGTTCGACGATGATACTAGCGCCGTTTCCACCAGCACTAACTTCAAACAAATAAAAATCATCCACTTGTTCGGTTTCTTTAAAACCGAGTAAGGCCAGCAATACTGTTCGGATCGGCTCAAGATCACTCACACGTACGATGACCGGACCAAGTCCAGTGATTGCCACGTCTGTCGGTATACTACTGTTTTTCCAAGGAACACCCGCAGGAACGCCGCTATTTTTTTCATCCGAAATCAATTGATACGCTTGTTCATCGAAATCTTCAAATTCAAGATATTTCTTACCAAAACGTTCTTTGATCTCAGAATGAGTGATTTGGTATTTTTCAAAGCGAGCCAACCAATACTCTAATGCTGTATCGGAAGGGACACGAAAAGACGTACGTGCGATCGTATCCGTTCCTTTCGTTCCTTTTGGCTGGTTGGGAAAATCAAAAAAGGTCATATCTGTACCGGCAGAGCCATGTTCGTCGGTGAAATATAAGTGGTAAGTTTCAATATCATCTTGATTCACTGTCTTTTTGATCAAACGCATGCCTAAAATGTCTGTAAAGAAGCGATAGATTTTTGTTGCGCTAGATGTCATTGCTGTCACATGGTGGACGCCTCTGATTGTTGTATCCATAATTTATCCTCTTTTCTTTTAACTTACAAAAAGTAAGTGAATGTTATTAAAGTTAGTATAGGGCGTCACCAAAAATTTTGCAATAAATATGTCTTGCTAGTTGAAAGAGAGGTTGCTTCTGGAATATTGTTCACTCGATTTAATGAGAGGAAGAGGTGTAGTCAGCTAAGACGATATAAAAAAGCAACGCTCACGATAGTAAGATCGTAGACGTTGCTTAGATGAAATGACGATAGGAAAAGTCAGAATGCTTATTGATTTCCACGGACATCCAACAGTGAATAATTGCGGACATCAAAGCGATTGCGGCTTGAGGAATACTCGATGGGTTGACCATCTTTTAGATAGACTACTTGCTGGACTTCAAGAACTGGATCGGTCTCTGCACAATTCAAATATTGTTGATCAAATGCAGAGCTTTTATCTGCTGAGATCGCGCGATAGGCTCCGGCAAAATGGACATTGAGTTCTTTGTGCAAATAATCATAGATCGATGATAGGAGATGCTCTTTCTTTAATCCTGGAACAAGTTGAACTGGCATAAAAGTATGTTCTAGAATATACGGTTCATCATCTAAGATACGTAGGCGATGAATATTATACACAGGCTGTTCCGCATCGATCATCAAGCGTTCTTGAATAAAAGCATTAGGAAACTCAACATCGAATTGAATGATCTGACTTGTCAGCGAGCGTTGTCGGCGTTTCATTTGTAAACTTAATCCTTCGTATTCATTAGCTGGAGAAGTATCTTTGTTTAAATAAGGATGGCTTAAAATCTTAGTTCCAGACCCTCTTTGGGAATAAACGAGTCCTTCCATGGCTAAGATGTTGATGGCTTTTTTGATCGTCATTCGACTAGCGTTGAATTCTTCGACTAGATCCACCTGATTTGGTAAAAAACTATTTGGTGGATATTTTTTTGAACGAATTCGATCTCTTAGGACATTTGCGATTTCTTCATATTTTGGCACGTTTTTCACCTCACTTTGAGTATAACGAAAGATCATAGCGCCGACAACCAATAAAAGCATGAGAAGCGCGGATAGCTTTATCAGAGAATTTACTTTTTAATTTTGGTACAGGAAATAGCTGACTGATGTTTTATAGAGGACAGTTGCTCATTGCGATCAATAAAATACCAATTTATGTATGTTTCAAAACTTAAAGAAGCACCCATGAAAATGCAACGAGCAAATTTTCGTGGATGCTTCTTTGATTATTGTTCGTGAATATGTTTATTTCAACTTCAAATACTACATTCCTTTAGTATAGGATCAAACAACATCCAAATCAGGTTGTTTATCTAAGATCATCAAGAATGGATACCAGATAACTGCAACGATCACAAAATCGATCACTTGGAGTAAGCCACCTAACCATGAGTTTGTGGCTAAGACACCACTCGCGATGATTGGCACTGTCCATGGAACGGAGACACCAGTTGGCGCTGGTACGATACCTGCTGCCATTACAAGGTAGTTGAACGTTGTTACAACTAATGGTGCGACAACCCAAGGAATCAAAATAGTTGCGTTCAATACGATCGGTAAACCAAAAATTGCTGGTTCATTCACGTTGAAGATTCCTGGTGCAAGAGCTAAACGACCGACATCACGATATTGTTTTTTCTTCAAAACAAAGGCCATCAATAGTACAACTGCTAAAGTCATACCTGAGCCACCGATTCCGACAGTGAATGTTTCCATAAATGGTTTTGTGATGATGTGTGGCAATTCTTGACCATTTTGATATGCCTCTAAGTTATCAAGCATTAGTGTGTTCCAAATCGGGTCCATCACAGAGTTGACAATGATTTGACCATGAAGACCAAAGAACCATAAGAATTGTACAAAGAACAAAGCAATTAAAGTTGCAGGTAAACTACTTCCTAAACCAGTCAATGGTTTTTGGATAACTTCGTAAACCACATCATGCAAGTTTGCGTGGAAGACACCAGTCATCACTGCATTGATGATCAAGAAGACAGTTAAAGTAACCACTGCTGGGATCAACGCAGCAAATGATTTCGTCACAGCTGGTGGTACGCTTGCAGGCATTTTGATTTGCCAACCACGTTTAGTGATTCGGCAATAGATTTCACCTGCGATGAAAGCTGCGATCATACCGATGAACATTCCTTTTGCACCTAAGCGATCAAGAGTCAACACACCTGATACTTCTTCGCCACCAACAGTTGTCATGACGAAAGGTGTTAAGATCAAGAAGCTGGCGAATGAGACAGCCCCTCCAAAAATACCTTCTACATCATATGATTTAGATAAATAATAGCCAATACCAAAAGTAACAAAGACAGACATGATACTCATTGTTGCATTTTGTCCATTTCCAAATAAGCTAGACAACGTTCCTTTAGTCGCATCACTAAAGAAAGGTAAGTTATTGAAAACGACAACAATCGATCCGAACATTGTTAAAGGAAACGACAACATAAATGCATCCCGTAACACTGTCAAGTAACGATTTTGCCCTAGTAGGTTCGCTAAAGGCATGATTTTCTGAGCAAGTTTATCCATAAAACCGTTCATTCTATTCACCTCTATTTAAATTTGCAATCGATTACAAAATGAGTATAACTTCATTTTAGTTAAATGTCTAGTCATTTATTTAAAAAGTATTGATTTATTTTTAAGGTTTGGTATGATTACGTTATCAAAAGAAAAATAAGTGAGGGACTAAACATGACAAACTATGTATTTCCAGAAAATTTTTGGTGGGGTTCAGCTGCTAGTGGACCACAAACAGAAGGACGTGTAGCAGGAGATGGAAAAGGAGAAAATATTTGGGATCATTGGTACGACTTGGAGCCTGAGAAGTTTTTCAATCAAGTAGGACCAAGCAAGACTTCTCAAGTCTACACGAAGTATAAAGAGGATGTCGCATTGATGAAAGCTACTGGTCATAATACGTTCCGAACATCGATCCAGTGGAGTCGTTTGCTTCCTAATGGTACAGGGAAAGTAAATGAGCAAGCAGTCACTTTCTATCGTACGTATTTTGAAGAATTGATTGAAAATGGTATTGAACCCTTCGTCAATCTCTTCCATTTTGATATGCCGATGCCTTTACAAGAAAAAGGTGGCTGGTTAGCAAGAGAGACTGTTGATGCTTATGCTGAGTATGCCAAAACATGTTTTGAGCTATTCGGAGATCTTGTGAAGAAATGGTTTACGCACAATGAGCCGATCGTTCCTGTAGAAGGTGGCTATCTTTATCAGTTCCACTATCCAAATCATGTGGACTTCAAAGAAGCAGTTCAAGTGGGTTTCCACGAAAACTTGGCAAGTGCGAAGGCGATTCAGATCTACCATGAAACAGGACAAGATGGGGAGATCGGTATTATCCTGAATTTGACTCCAAGTTATCCACGTGACGAAAATAATGCGGCCGATGTGAAAGCTGCGGCGATTGCGGACGCCTTTTTCAATCGCTCATTCCTTGATCCAGCAATAAAAGGTGAATTTCCACAAGAGTTGATCGATATCGTCAAAGAATTGGATATCATGCCTGTTATGGAAGAAGGCGATTTGACGATCATCCAAGAAAATAAAGTGGATCTATTAGGAATCAATTACTATCAACCACGACGGATCAAAGCGAAAGAAACACCGATCGACAAAGATCGTGCGCCGTTACCAGATGATTATTTCGATAACTACGATATGCCGAATAAAAAAATGAATCCTTATCGTGGTTGGGAAATTTATGAGAAAGGTATCTATGATATCTTGACGAATACGAGAGAAAATTATGGCAATATCAAATGCTTTATCTCTGAAAATGGCATGGGTGTCGAAGGGGAAGAGCGCTACGTAAATGAACAAGGCATGATCGAAGATGATTATCGTATCGAGTTTGTGACAGATCATTTGAAATATGTGCATCAAGCCATTCAAGAAGGAACAAATTGTTTAGGGTATCATATGTGGACATGTATGGATAACTGGTCATGGACAAATGCGTATAAAAACCGTTATGGCTTTATCGCAGTCGATCTAGATCAAGATGGGAAACGGACGATCAAAAAATCAGGACACTGGTTTAAAGAAGTAGCAACAAATAATGGTTTTGACGCTTAATTAATGGCTTAAAAAACAAGTATTTTATAACTAAATGAATGGGATAAATTATTTTGAAATAAGGTGGTGAATCTAAAAATTAGATTTTCTGCCTTATTTTTTCTGTTGGAGCCATGGGCTTTTGAACCATATCCATAAGAATTGTTCTTCGTTTCTAATCGTGCTACACTAAAAGAAAAGAAGGAGGCGGTTTCAATGGTAGACACGTATAAAAATATTTTAGTAGCAATCGACGGTTCAGAAAAATCAGAAAAAGCATTTATTGAAGCAATCGCAACAGCAAAACGAAATCAAGCAAAATTACACATCTTGTATGTAAATGAGGTGTCAGGGAATTATTTTGGTGACTTTGCTTTTGTCACAACAAGTTTACAAGAAGAGTTAGATGAAGTGGCAGACAAACAAATGAAGGAACATCAAAATCTAGCGATCGAAAAAGGTTTGACGGATATTAAAACATATGTGTTATACGGTTATCCTAAAACATTGATCGCAAACTTCAACGAGTCAGAAGAGCCAATTGACTTGATCGTCATGGGGGCGACTGGGTTAAACGCCGTTGAACGTGCATTGGTTGGTTCAACGACTTCTTATGTGGTAAATCACGCGAAATGCAATGTATTAGTAGTAAAATAGAAGATGTTGTTCGAACTATTTACTTTTAACATATAATTTATCCGTTTTTGAGGATGCTGCATGATTCATTGCGCATCCTTTTTTGTTTTTCAGCAGAAAATGCGGTAGGATAAACAAGACAAACGTATTTCAAATAGGAGATGGATGAAATGGAACAACAATATGTCCAAGTAATGACGATCGCTGGATCAGATAGCGATGGAAGTGCAGGGATGCAAGCAGACTTGCATACGTTTTTTACAAGAAAGGTCTATGGGGTATCTGTTTTGACTGCTTGTGTCGCTGGAAATTCTTATGGAATCGGTGCAAGTGTTCCGTTACCTACGGATTTTATCGATAAAGAATTTGAACTGCTTGCAGATGATTACCAAGTCAAAGCAGCAAAGACTGGGATGCTAGCAGATGCGACATTGATCAATACCGTGGTCAAAAATATTCAAAGGTATGATTTCGGTCCCTTGGTAGTTGATCCAGTCATCATGACGAAACATGGCAATCAATTATTGGAAGAAGAAGCATTGACTACATTAAAAACAGCATTACTGCCATTGGCAGAAGTAGTGACTCCTAATTTTTATGAAGCAGAAAAACTGACTGGTCTCAAATTGAGAACAGAAGAAGATTATGAAAAAGCGGCTAAGATCCTCCAAGAGCTGGGACCCAAAAATGTTTTGATCAAAGGACATCATACTAGTGATTCCAATCAACAAACAGTGAGGGATTATGTTCGTTTAGCTTCAGGAAAAACATTTTGGTTAGAAGCACCATTTTATGCAACAGATCGCATCAATGGAACAGGTGATTCTTTATCTGCGTGTATTGCTGCTGAATTAGCAAAAGGAGAAACGGTGGAAGCAGCCATCCGTATTGCGAAACAATATGTCAATCAAGCAATCAAAGAAGAACTTTTTATTGGACATAAATATGGCCCAATCAATCATTGGGCGGCAAGTACGATCGACTAAGAACGCCATACCTGTTTGAACGATTCATACTATGGACTAAAAAAATAAGCTGGCTTGCTCAAAATAGTTTGAGTAAGCCAGCTTATCATTTATTGTTCTTCTAACAATTTTGGGTTACAAAATCGGTGAGAATAGTCTGGAGATTTGTTGTTTGAACAACAACCAATTTGACATTTCTTTGACTGTTTCAGTAGTCATCGGATTGCTTGCTTGTTCATCAAGTACAAATTGGTCGGCTAGTTGTTGCAAGAAAGCTGGATCATAAATGATTGCACTACTTTCAAAATTCAAACGATAGCTACGAATATCTTGGTTAGCTGATCCGACTATGCAGATTTCGTCGTCCATGATCAATGTTTTCGCATGTAAAAAGCCATTTTCATAAACTAAGATCTGTACATTTTCTTTGATCAATTGGCGAGCGTAGTACTGAGTTGCTCTGTAGATGAAAGGATGATCTGGTTTGTTAGGGATCATGATTTTCACCTCTACGCCAGAAGCGGCAGCGATTTTTAACGCAGCAATCACACTCTCATCAGGTACTAAATAAGGTGTTTGGATCCATACACGTTTTTTTGCTGAACTGATCAGCTTGATAAAGGATAACTTTATCTGTTCCCGTTCATTGTTCGGTCCGCTAGATACAAGTTGGATCGATGTTTGGTATAGTTGATCCTGATCTTCTTTCTCTGCTTTAAAGAAATAATCTAAATGATAGCCGACTTTTTTTTGATCTGGAACAGAGACATTCCAATCCATCAAAAAGCGAAGCTGTAATAAAGAGGCAGCGGCCCCATAAATACGAATATGCGTATCTCGCCAATAGCCAAATTTTTTGGTGTGGTTGACATATTGATCGGCGATGTTGAAACCACCTGTGTATCCAATCTTGCCATCAACAACAATGATTTTTCGATGATCATGATAATTCAGACGAAAGCGTAGAAGTGCCCGCTGGGAAGTGATGAACGTGTGGACATGACCACCATTTTCGACTAACTTTTTAAAATCTTTTGTTTTTGTGCCATGGGAGCCAAAGGCATCATAGAGTAAACGGACTTCGACACCTTCCGCTGCTTTTTTTTCCAATACTTTCAAGATTTGTTGGCCGATGTTGTCAGTAACGAAGGCATAATATTCGATATGGATCGAATGCTCAGCTGCTTCGATATCTTTCAGGACGGCTGTTAATTTTTCTTGACCGTCTGTCAGTAAAGTGACGGCATTTTTTCGTGTGAGTGGCATTTGATTCAAGGATGAAAAGAAATCAACGAAATGCTGATGATCTTCATTTTGGATGATGGGATCATAATGTTCCAAGGTATCCCCCTTGAAATCCTGGAAATTTTCCAGTTCTGTTAAATCACTCTGACGCAGATAGAATTTTTTCTTGTCGGTCAAACCACGGCCAAAGAAAAGGTAGAGAATAAAACCAAAACCAGGTAAAGCAAATAAAACAAGTAACCATGCCCAAATTGCTGCGACGTCACGAGGTTTGATCAAGATAGTTACAAGAGCAATAAGTGCGTTCAATACATATAAAAAAGTAATAATGCTTCCTACCACGAGTGAATCCTCCTTTATATAATAACACTAGTATAGCATGAGAAAGGGGAGAAGCATATTCACAAGAAAACAAAGGTGGAAATATTTTGAAAATATCAAGAGGATAAGCGAAAGTTGTTGCAATTTAAAAACAAATCATGTAGGATAAATGTACAGTTGAATATCTCCTTAGGGGAGTAACCGACAACATTTGTTGTGATAATATCAACAGTAAGTTAACCAAATGGTTTTCTGGTATTGTATGAAATGGTGAGACCTAAGACAAATCCGTATTTGTCTTAGGTCTCTTTTTTTTCAGGCGATAGCGGAAACAATAACTAAAATGGGGGATGAAATTTGGAAAACAAGGAACACGCACAATCAACGGTCTACAAAGAATCGATCGACACGTTGATGCAACAAACGCAAAGCTCACCAGATGGGTTGAGTAGTACGCAAGCAAAAGAAAAATTAGAAAGAGACGGCTTGAACCAACTGAAGGAAGCACCGAAGAAGCCAACTTGGAAACTGTTTCTCGAAACTTTTAAAGACGCTATGGTAATTGTGTTATTAGTTGTTGCATTGATTCAAATGGTGATGGGTGACTATATCGAATTTTTCGTTATCTTTGCCGTGTTGATGTTGAACTCAGTGATTAGTGTGATCCAAACGAAAAAAGCAGAAGGTTCACTTGAAGCATTGAAAAACCTTTCTGCACCAGATGCAAAAGTGATTCGTGACGGAAAAGAAATGACGATTCCGGCGAATGAATTAGTGGTTGGGGATATCGTTTTACTTGATGCAGGTGATTATGTACCGGCAGATGGACGTTTGTTAGAAGCTGGTTCATTAAAAGTTGACGAAGGAATGTTGACAGGTGAGTCGACATCAGCAGAAAAAGAAGTAGTAGAAATCACTCAGACTGTGCCGATCGGTGATCGCTTGAACATGGTCTTTAGTGGTACAATCATTACTTACGGTCGTGGGAAATTCTTAGTAACTGCTACAGGAAACAATACAGAAATCGGTGAAGTTGCTGGTTTATTAGAATCAACAACGGAACAAGTGACACCATTACAACGTGGATTAGATAAATTCAGTAAGAAGTTAAGTTTAGCCATTTTAGGCTTATCATTGGTGATTTTAGGTATCCAGTTATTCCGTATCTATATGGGTGGCGGAACAGGAGATATGACAGCAGATATCGTTAGTGCCATCATGTTTGCAGTCGCGGTTGCCGTAGCAGCGATCCCTGAAGCATTGCAGTCGATTGTAACGATCGTCTTGTCACTGGGAACCAATAAAATGGCCAAACGACATGCTATCATCCGTAAACTACCAGCTGTAGAAACATTAGGCTCAACGAGTATCATTTGTACGGATAAAACTGGTACATTGACACAAAACAAAATGACGGTTGTTGATTATTATTTAGCGAATGGGGCAACTGGTGATTTTTCAAATGATCCAAAAAACTGGTCTGTAGACGAACGTCGTTTAATTGAGATCAGTGTCTTGGCAAATGATGCGTCGATCAGTGAAGATGGTTCAAAACTAGGTGATCCAACAGAAGTCGCTTTTGTTGACTTCAGTGAAAAAATGAACCAACCTTATCGCGAGATCCGCCAAACGTATCCAAGACAAGCAGAATTACCATTTGACTCGGATCGAAAATTGATGTCAACAGCACATGAAATCGACAATCAACAATTCTTATTTGTCAAAGGTGGACCAGATATCGTGTTTGGCCGCAGTACAAAAGCATTAGTAAATGGTGAAGTCGTGCCAATGACAGATGAGTTAAGAAAAAAATTCCAAGAACAAAACGAAGCATTCTCAAAACGCGCGTTGCGTGTATTAGCCTTTGCTTATCGTCCAATTAATAGCCTAGAATTGTCATTTGATGATGAAGATGATTTGATCTTAGTTGGGATCATGGCAATGATCGATCCGCCAAGAGATGAAGTAACTCAAGCGGTCAAAGAAGCAAAAAGTGCTGGGATCAAAACGATCATGATCACTGGTGACCATAAAACAACTGCAGTTGCTATTGCAAAAGAAATCGGTATTTTTGCTGAAGGTGATCAAGCCTTGACTGGTACAGAATTAGATGAGCTATCAGAAGATCAATTGAATGAAGTATTGGAAAAAGTAACGGTTTATGCGCGTGTATCTCCGGAAAATAAAATCCGTATCGTGCGTGCTTGGCAAACAAAAGGTCATATCTCTGCGATGACTGGTGACGGAGTAAATGATGCTCCTGCCTTGAAACAAGCAGATATTGGTATTGCAATGGGTACAGGTACTGACGTAGCCAAAGATGCTGCAGCAATGGTTCTGACAGATGATAATTTCGCATCGATCGTCAGTGCAGTGGAAGTAGGACGTAATGTCTTTGATAATATCAAAAAGGCCATCTCTTACTTGTTTTCAGGAAACCTAGGTGCGATCATCGCGATCATCTTTGCCTTAGTTGCAGATTGGTCAAATCCATTTACAGCCTTACAATTATTGTTCATCAACTTAGTCAACGACTCATTACCAGCAATCGCGTTAGGAACTGAAAAAGCAGAGCCAGCGACAATGAAACGTCCACCAAGAGATCCAAATTCAGGTATCTTTACGGACAAAACATTGATCTCTGTGACGTATCGTGGCGTATTGATCGGTATTGCAGTTATTTTTGCTCAATGGTTAGGGATGCAACATTCACCTGAATTTGGCGTAGCGATGTCCTTCACAACGTTGATCTGGTGTCGTACATTGCAAACATTCCCAGCCCGTTCAAATACCCAAACAGCGATTCAAGCTGGTTTCTTCTCAAACCGCAGTGTTCTATTAGCAGTTGCTGTATGTAGTGCGCTTTACTGTATTGCAATGATCCCAGGACTAAAAGAAGTCTTCTCGATCCCAGCGGCATTTGGGTTGACTGAAGTCTTCACTTGTATCGGAATCGCGCTTGTAACGGTTGTGTTGATGGAAATCACTAAAATGATTTTGGTACGTGTACAAGGAAACAAATAATCATCAAAGAAAAAATAGTTCATCTATCACTTACGAATAACGATGAAATGTGATAGTTTTTAGCCTTTCGAATCAAAAAGAAATCCACGAGAATCGTTTCTTCGATTTTCGTGGATTTTGATTTATACTAAGAAACAAAGCTCATCGTTTTTCTGATAAAATATTTATTCCGAAAAGTGAAGATAAAAGGAGAAATATCCAAATGGACAAAGAAGAATGGAATACCTTTGCGAAAGACTATTACGAATCACAAAAAGAATCTAGTACGACGATCGTAGAGGATGTCGTTGCTTATCTAAAAAGCGAGGATTTATTACCAGCTGGCTCATTCGCAGATGTTGCCGGTGGTGCAGGGCGTTATCTGCCGTTAGCAAAAGAAATAGAACAATATGAGTTGATTGATTTTTCAGAAGAAATGCTTGTATATGCTGAACATGAAGCACAAATACTGGGGCTAAATAACTGTCAATTCATTTTGAAAGATTTTACTAATTTTTTACAAGAAGAGAAGACCTATGAACTTGTTTTTTCGGCAGCAAATCCCGCCTTGGTTTCTTGTGAACAATTGGAAAAACTGCGTGGGAAAGCGATGAGAGCTTGTTTGATCCTAAGAGTAGTCTCCTCAGAAGATAGTGTCTTCGTACCCCTTGAAAGGTATTTAGGGATCGAGGAATCTGACCCTAACACCTCGTCAACTATTATGGATCGGTTTGAGACGTATTTATCAAAGAAACACCTTTCTTATAAGAGAACTGAATTCACTTATGATTCACAGGAAGAAGTCACGCCTTCATTTTTGCGGGTTTATTATGAAGAAATGCAAGATGATCCACGTTTCCAGTCAGCTCTCCAAGAATTATTTAAAAACAGTGAGACAATTCAGAGTACAAATAAACTGACCTATCGATTATTGACTATCTATTAGTCAACGATCGAGGTCAGTTTTTTGCATTCATTATTTTTCTTTGTAAAAACGAATATCATTTTCAACTTTATAGATCGAGTAAGGTAGATCTGAATGATATTCAGCTGTTTCACCATTTCCCGGTAATGTTTCATTGAAGATCTTTTCATATTGATCAACCGTCAATGCTTCACGGTTATCTAACATCGCTTGATTGTCTTCTTTGGATAAGAAGTTTTGATAGCCTTCTTCTAAATATCCAGTGAAAAATTCACTCACAGCACCAGAACCATAGCTGAATAATCCGATACGGGCACCCGATTTCAACGCTTGAGAGTTTTCTAATAAAGAAATCAATCCCAAATAAAGGGACCCAGTGTATAGATTTCCTATTCGTCGACTATAGGTGATGCCTTCTTCATAACGAGCCATCAAACGTTTTTGCGTTGCCTCATCTGTTTCTTCGATCACACTTTGTAACGCTTTTTTCCCCATTTTTGTGTAAGGAATATGGAAGGTAAGCGCATCATAATCAGCAAGTGTTCGACCTGTTGTTTCTTTATATCTATTCCAGACTTTTTGGAAAGACTCAATATAAGTAGAGTTGGACAAAGGGCCATCTACTACAGGATATTGACTATAATTTGGACGCCAAAAGTCATAAATATCTTCTGTTAAAAAGACGCTGTGGTCTTCAAGAGAAAGAATCCGAGGGTTTTGTGTGATCATCATAGCGACCGCACCTACACCTTGAGTCACTTCACCACCACTTGCTAAACCGTAGCGAGCAATATCGCTCGCAATCACTAAGACTTTACGATCTGGATGATTTTTGACATATTCTTTTGCCATGTGCAAAGCTGCTGTTCCCCCGTAACAAGCTTCTTTTACTTCGAATGAACGAGCAAAAGGTTGAATTTTTAACAAATGATGGATGATCACAGCACTTGCCTTTGATTGGTCGATGCCTGATTCGGTACCTACAATGACCATATCGATTTTCTCACGATCTTCTTCTGTGACGATTTTACTCGCTGCATTTGCTCCTAGCGTGACGATGTCTTCATAAACTTGATTGACAGCCATCTGATCTTGACCGATCCCGATATGGTATTTGGCAGGATCATCTCCACGTCTGTTTGCTAATTCAGTCATATCTAAAAATAAATTAGGAATAAAAAAGGAAAGACGATCAATCCCTATTTTCATTTCAACACCTCTTTACTCATGATAAAAAACTTACTTTATTAAAGTATCACAAAATCGCTAAAAGAAATACAAAAAAGCTAATTTTTAAGGATTTGTAAAAAAATATAGCGCTTTTTTTAAAAGGTGTATGTTATATTTGTATTTCCGGTAAAGAATGGTATATTTTTGTAGGAGATACTTGACAGTTAGAAAATAATCAACTGTCCATCTTTTATACAATTTAATAAGAAGTGTATTTTAATTTTTACGAAACCATTCACATTGTTCTATCCATTTGATATAGACAAACATTTTGAAGAATGTCTCGTCGGTTACAGCGTGACGTTGTTCGCAAATATATGAGAAATAAGGAGGGAATCCGTTTGCGCAAAAGATTGTAACACCTATAAATCTGTCGCGTTTTATATAATACGTGGATAAGTAAATTTATAGGCTTTGGCAACGGGTGGCTTAACTTGAAGGAAGTCGTTATTATAGATGCTGCACGAACACCGATTGGAAAGTATCGTGGTAGCTTAAGCAGTTATTCTGCTGTTGAGTTGGGAACATTCATTACAACAGAAATCCTTGAACGAACAGGGATAAACAAAGAAGCAATCAATCAAGTCATTTTTGGAAATGTGCTTCAAGCAGGGAATGGGCAAAATGTTGCACGACAAATTGCGATCAATAGCGGAATCCCCGTTAGTGTTCCGGCAATGACAATCAATGAAGTTTGTGGATCTGGGATGAAATCAGTGATCCTTGCGCGTCAACAAATCCAACTAGGCGAAGCGGACCTGATCATAGCCGGTGGTGTTGAAAGCATGACTAGAGCGCCGATGATCCAAGTGAGCGATCCAGAAAACGAGAAAATCGAAGAAATCTCAAGTATGGTCAATGATGGATTAACCGATGCATTTTCCAATACTCATATGGGACTGACAGCAGAAAATGTGGCAAAACAATTTTCTGTGACGAGAGCAGAGCAAGATCAATATGCACTGGCTTCACAATTAAAAGCAGGACAAGCCAGCGAGTCAGGGGTCTTCAAGGAAGAAATCATTCCAATTTCCCGTAATGAAGAAGTATTTGCAACAGATGAAGCAGTGCGAGGAAATAGTACATTAGAAAAATTAAGCACCTTACGGACGGTTTTTGCGGAGGACGGCACAGTTACTGCTGGAAATGCTTCACCTTTGAACGATGGTGGCTCTGTACTGATCTTAGCGTCTAAAGACTATGCGATTGCTCATGGCTTACCGTATTTAGCTACGATCAAAGGAATCTCTGAAGTTGGGATCGATCCCAGTATCATGGGGGTAGCTCCAATCAAAGCAATCAATACCTTGATGGAGAAAACAGAGCTTTCCTTGGACGACATCGATCTATTTGAAATTAACGAAGCGTTTGCTGCGTCATCGATCGTTGTGAATCGTGAATTGAATCTCCCATCAGAGAAAGTCAATATTTATGGTGGTGCGATTGCGTTAGGCCATCCGATTGGTGCTAGTGGCGCTCGTATCTTGACTACTTTAGGCTATGCGTTAAGAAGGCAGCACCAACGATACGGAGTAGCTTCATTATGTATTGGTGGCGGTCTTGGATTAGCTGTTCTTTTGGAAGCTAATTTGCAAGAAACTGGTGATAACAAAAAAAAAAAGTTTTATGAACTAACGCCAGAACAACGTAGACAGCGATTAGTTCAAGAAAAAGTGATTTCCCAAGCAGAAGCAACAGGTTTTAAAGAATCTGTTTTAACAGAAGATATCGCCAACCATTTGATTGAAAATCAAATCAGCCAAGTAGAGATCCCATTAGGTGTCGCATTGAATTTTCAAGTGAACGGTCAAAAAAAATGGATTCCTATGGCAACGGAAGAACCTTCTGTAATTGCTGCAGCGAGCAATGGCGCAAAAATATGTGGCGATATCAGCGTTCAGATACCCCAACGATTGATGCGTGGGCAGATCGTCTTAACTGGTCGTTGTGATTATCGAAAAATCAAAGAAGTCATTGAAGCAAGAAAACCAGAATTGGTCACTTGTGCAAACGAAAGCTATCCTTCGATTGTCAAGCGTGGTGGAGGTGTCCGAGAAATTTCTACTCGAGAATTTATGGGGAGCGAGCATGCCTATCTTTCACTTGATTTTTTAGTGGATGTCAAAGATGCGATGGGTGCGAATATCATCAACTCGATTTTGGAGGGAGTTGCGGTTCGTATCAAAGAATGGTTCCCTGAACAAGAAATCTTGTTCAGTATCTTAAGTAATCTGGCGACGGAATCTTTAGCAATCGCGACTTGTATGATTCCTTTTGAGCGATTGGCAAAGGACAAAGAAACGGGTCAACTGATTGCTGAAAAGATTCGTCAAGCGAGTGAATACGCAAAATTGGATCCTTATCGGGCAACGACCCACAACAAAGGAATCATGAATGGTATCGAAGCGGTCATCTTAGCCACAGGAAATGATACACGAGCAGCCGCAGCGGCTATTCATGCCTATGCTGCTCGAAATGGTAGTTACCAAGGGTTGACTGACTGGCAAATCAAGGAAGATCATTTGGTAGGGAAATTGACGGTTCCTTTAGCTGTTGCGACAGTAGGGGGCGCTTCCCGAGTTTTACCGAAAGCGAAAGCTTCTTTAGATATGTTAGCAATTGATTCTGCACAAGAATTGGCACAAGTGATTGCAGCTGTTGGTTTAGCACAAAACCTGGCGGCACTGCGTGCACTTGTTAGTGACGGTATCCAAAAAGGACATATGTCCTTACAAGCGAGGGCATTAGCAATCACAGTTGGTGCCAAAGGGGACGAAATCGAGAGAGTTGCCGCAAAGCTTAGGGAGTCAGGAACGATCAACCAACAAAGCGCACTAGCTGCCTTAGAAGCTATCCAGGCGAGCAAAAACTAGGAATAATTTGCGAAATGGGCGTAGTAGCTGAGGAAAAATGACAAATAATTTTCATTATTATAACGTGCCTCTAAAAACACATAAAAAAATACCTATGCTAAGTATGAAGAATCTATAATCTGAAATTTATTTTTTTCATAAGAGGCCATCACGTCTTTTTATGCTATTTTCATTTTTTTGAGGTTGTATAATATCAAACAAAACGTAACAGACCTTGTCGATTAAAGGTTTTCTGTTACGTTTTTTTACATACTCTGATCTAAAAAATATAGAACATATATTATTAAATTTTAAAAATAATTTATATAACATTAAAAAAAGCTAAAGTTTTTTAAGCTTATTTGAGGTTCTCTTGTGAATAAATAATCTAACAGGTATACTTTTCCTCAAATAGAATAACTTGTTAGGCGAGACTCCTAAACAAACATAGGCTATTGCGCAGAAACGTCGAAAGACGCCAATGTGTAAAACAGGAATTGTCGGATTAAGGCTCTTCATAAGATAGCTAAGAGAAATCTTTACGTTGTTTAGTGTCAAAACTCACACGATGAGACTGAAAAGCCAATCGTTTTTTTCGTTTGGCTTTTTTTATTCAAGATGGGTAAGTGACGTATCTCCGCTGTAACACAAAGGAGAAATATAGGATGGGTGTAAAAGACATAAGAAAAATAGATTTGTATTTGCTCGTACCATATCTGTTGATCAGTGTAATAGGATTATTGATGATCTATAGTGCGAGTACGTTCCGTTTGATGTCATTCGATCAAAGTACAAATCAACTTTTAGTTCGACAAATGGTATTTGTAGCACTTAGTTGGGCAATGATTTTTTTCATTTACCGAGTGAAACCTGCATTTATACTCAATCATCGAATCGTAAAAATAATGATGGGGATCGGTATCGTGGGGCTGATCTTGACAAAGGTACCTGGGATTGGTGTCAATATCAGTGGTGCGCAACGATGGATCTCAATTGCAGGTTTTCAATTTCAACCTGCTGAAATTGTCAATGTCGGTATGATTTTTTATTTAGCTTATTATTTTAGAAAACCCAAGCAATCATTGAATGAATTAAAAAAACCCTTTTTTATCATCGCTTTATGTTCTCTGCTGATTTTATTCCAACCAAAAGTAGCTGGTGCGATCTTGTTGATCATCTTAGCTGCAATCATGATCACGACGGTTCAATTACCAGTTCGCTATATTTTATTGTTTTTTGCAGGACTGTTCAGTCTCTTTTTGCTCCTTGGCGGCATTATTTATTTACTAGGGCAAAATGACCTATTACCAAGTATTTTTGCTCATACTTATGATCGCTTGAGCATTGCTTTTAATCCTTTTTTAGATCCTTATGGAAAAGGATTTCAGATGAGTCAATCTTATTATGCCATGTACAACGGTGGGCTTTTTGGATTAGGACTGGGAAATAGTATTACCAAAAAGGGCTATTTACCAGTAGCCGAGACTGATTTTATTTTTTCGATTATTTTAGAAGAGTTAGGCCTGATCGTAGGCTTACTGATTCTAGCAATGTTATTTTCGATTATTTTGCGCTTATTTGTCTTGAGTGCGAATGAACCAAATCAGCAGATCGGGTTGATTTATTTGGGAACAGGGATGTTGTTATTGCTACAGACAAGTATCAATATTGCAAGTATCAGTGGCATGATCCCAATGACAGGTATTCCGCTTCCTTTTATTAGTTATGGAGGATCAAGCTATTTGATTTTATCCATGCTTTTGGGTGTTTGCCTGAAACTGTCCTCACGAGGTAAGCAAAATGAAATTTAAAATAAATGAATTCAACTATGCATTATTTTTACCAATCTTTCTTTTATATTTATTAAGTGTCGGTGTGCAATATGGGGCAGCTGTTTATGACCAAGTTCCAGTCCGAGGAGTCGTGCTTCGACAAATCGTGTTTTGTTTGATGTCGGTCGGGCTGTTGTTTCTAACACAACGAGTGAAAACAGTCGTATTGTTAAGATATTCTCCTTATCTTTATGGCTTTTCACTTTTTGTGATGGGCCTGTTGTATCAGTTTTATGATCCGGTGATGTTTCAACTCACAGGCACCAAACGTTGGCTTAGGATCGGCAGCTTTTCATTTCAACCTTCTGAATTAGTGAAACTCACCTTTATCTTAGTGGTTGTTTATTTGACCTTGATCTATGAGCAAAAGGTGAAGCAACGAACCGTTAAAACTGATTTATTTTATGTAGGAAAGATATTACTGGTTAGTTTACCGACCTTTTTATTGATGTACATGCAAAAAGATTTTGGAACAAGTTTGGTTTTTGTCATATGCTTGGGGGCATTATTCATGATCGCTGGGGTACATTGGAAGATCATGACGGCAATAACCTCGATTCTAGTTATTCTCGGGGCCATTTTGATTGCTTTAGTTTTTACTGAATACGGACACCAGATTTTATATCGTCTGAATTTTAAGACTTATCAGTTAGATCGAGTACGCGCATGGGTTGATCCATTTGCATATAGCCAATCGATTGGTTATCAACAATCACAAAGTTTACTTTCTATCGGGGCAGGTGGGTTTAGTGGCAGGGCCGAAGCAATCAATCCTATCTATGTGCCCGTTCGTGAATCAGATATGGTCTTTACAGTGATTGCTGAAACATTTGGCTTTTTAGGAAGCGTTTCTGTGCTCTTTTTATATTTTTATCTTTTTTACCAAATCATTTATAGCGCAATCGAAACAAATAATAAAGGAAATGTGTATTTTGCGATTGTCTTCGTATTTGGTTTGTTATTCCAAGTGTTTGAAAATATTGGAGCTGCGATCGGTCTACTCCCATTAACAGGGATTCCTTTACCATTTTTAAGTCAAGGAGGAACTTCCCTCTTGGTTATTGGCTGTGGTTTAGGCATTATTTTAGGATTTAAAAAGTATGAATGAGAAGTAGAAGGGAAGTTATTATGAAACAGATGCCAAAAGGAACATTGGTGGTAGCATTCGTATCACTCGTCTTATTGACGACTTTGACCACACTAGTTATGACAGAAAACACCTTATTCAACCAACTTGATTTAGCCATTTATCAACAGGAGCGATTAATCGAATTCCCAATATTAACAACATTTTTTAGTTATTTTGCAAAACTAGCAACGATTATTCCTACTTTATTTTTCACAGGGTTGCTTGCAATTTTTAGTTGGCGGAAACAGTACCACAAATTAGCCATTTGGCAAGTCTTAATGGTTTTGACAGTTAGTTTGATTGGCTACGTGATGAAACAAGCTATCCAGCGGACACGACCTGATGTGGAGCAATTGATTCCTAGATCTTCTTACTCTTTTCCAAGTGGTCATTCGATTTTGTCTATGACGCTATTCTTAGTATTTTTGATCACCATGTACATTATTTATCGCGAGAAAAGGGTAAATAAACTAGTATGGGTGGGGGCTCTATATCCATTATTGATTGCTAGTTCTAGAATTTATTTGAGAGTACATTATCCTAGCGATATCTTGGCAGGTTTTTTACTGAGTTTTTCAGTTGTTTTCTTATGCTATAGTCTGTTTTTCTCTTTTATCACTGAAAAAACAGTAAGAAAAAAGCACCAACAAAAACGAATATTCACTAGAAAACAAAAAGTTTTATTGTCTATTATGGCATTTCTTTTCCTATTAGTAGGTTCTGCAGTTGCGTATGGTGTTCGCTTTTACTACGATGCCAGACAGACCGTGACTTCGATGCAACAACCGTTACAAAGAGAAACCGTTCAGCGGGAAAAGGATACGCCAGTCAGCATTTTAGTTTTAGGTATCGCCAATAATTCAATTAGAAAAACGGACTATCGTGCAAATACGATCATGTTGGTGACATTGAATAATCAAAAGAAAACAACGACGATCACGAGTATTCCTCGAGATTCTTTCGTAGAAATTGCCAATATGGATGGACTGGTTGATAAAATCAACCATGCTCATTCTTACGGTGGTATCGACATGATGGTGGATACGGTTGAACAATATCTTGATATACCGATTCATCACTATGTATCGTTGAATATGGATGGATTAGAAGCGTTGATCGATGCTGTGGGAGGAATCACTGTAAATAATGCGTTTGAGTTTATAGCAGAAGACATCCATTATCCAGAAGGAACGCTAGAATTAAATGGTTGGGAAGGATTACAGTATGCGCGCATGCGAGCAGAAGATCCTGAGGATGACTATGGGCGACAGAAAAGGCAAAGGGAAGTCGTCAACATTTTAGTCAATGAGTTCTTATCTGTGAAAAGTTTATTCAATTATCGCCAGCTTTTAGAGGTAGTCGGTGAAAATGGGACAACGGATATGTCCTTAGATGAAATGCTCGGAATGATGAATGAATACCATTCGGCATTATCCAATATCACGAACCATCAGTTGAAAGGTGAACAATATATTGGTGATGGCATCTTGGGAGAAGCAGGGATCTACTATGAGAAGATACCCGATGAGGAACGGATGAGAGTGATGCAGTTGGTGCAAGAGCAATTAGAAACAACAGGGAAGAACGCAGCGCAACAATAGGAACAATCGATATTCTCTTTTTTACATTTATAAATGATAAAAAAAGCAGTTGAAATGAACGATGATCGTCATTTCAGCTGCTTTTTTAGGTAAAAATCATCACGCAATCTATTTGCTTGCGTTTATCTTTCGTTGATCGGTGTAGTGGCAAATTGTTCGATCAATGGCACTAATGTTAATTTCACTTTGTATTTACGTTCTAAAGCTTTTTCAATCGTAAATTCATTGACAGCAGACATAGAGATCTCTGCTAATTTTCGTGTGTCGTCTTTGACTGTTTCATTGATCACTACAGCATCTGCTGTTTTTTCAGCAGTGAACTTCGGATATTCTGCTACTTGTTTGGCAAAATCATCGAAAGTCAAAGAATCTGTCTCAACTTTTTCATCACTTGTTTTCTTGTCAGTTGTTGCTTTTTTACTGACTGATTGAGAAGTTGTCTCAACTTTTTCAACTTCTTTTGTTGGTGTTTCTTTTACGGACGCGTCATTAGTGACTGGTGTCGCTACAGGTTGAGCCGTTGGTTGATCTTTTTTCATGCGTTGATCATTCCAGTAAGAAACAATCTCAATCAATAGGTTGTCACGGAAACGTTCAAAAATCGTTGCTTCACCAGAACGAATACGTTTCAAGACAGCAGTAAAGTTATCGTCGATTGGTACATTGATGCGTGTATCTTCATTTGCTTGTCCTGCTAAGCCAATGATTAAGACTTGACGGTTTTTAGGATCAAGCATGACTTGCAATGGCAGACCATAACGGCGTAAACTTTCTTCTTCCAATGAACGGAATAATTGTGTGCGAATTCCATCTAAAGAAGGACGGAATTGTTTTAATAATTTTTGTTTTTGTTTTTTCTTCATAGATACTCTCCTTCATTCATACCCTTTCGATTATAAGAAAAAAACGAGCAAATGAAAAGGTTTATCAAGAAAAAACTTTTATTACTTCGATGGAAAAACAAAATTGAGTGGGATAATCGACCTCTCACATATGCTAAAACTGAATAAACGGTGGAAACAGCAGTAAACTTCTCGGAAATAAGGCGACATCCACAGAAATTTGATGAACAATTTCGTAGATATCGCCTTATTTCTCGAGGTTAAATACTTCTGTTCCAATCTCTCAAAAAGGGGAGCAAAAGTCCACAGACTAATGCTCCCTCATCTAGTTATTTTTTTGGCAATAAGGCAAAGGTGACTAGTTCAGGTGAATAGATGACCTCATGTCCTTGCCATTGCATCGTCATCAATGAATGATCCAAGCGTTTTTTTATTTCCGCAAGTTTTTCATCCCTTGACCAGTTTCGAGCAGGAAAATGCTGGATTTTTTCTGGACGGATCAAAAAGATAAAATCTGGATCAAATGTCTGAGTCACTTTTTCAGATAAACGATCTAAGCGGTCCACGGGGTTCATAGAATATCACTATCCTTTACCTTTAAAATTGTGTAGTATCTGGATCTTTTGCTTTGCCAACGACACCATCTAATTGGTCGATCGTCTTCATTTCTTCTTCTGATAGCTCAAAATCAAATAATTCAGTGTTCTCCTTGATTCTGCTTGGTGTAACAGATTTTGGTAATGGTAAGAAACCGTGTTGTAATGACCAACGTAGCGCTACTTGGGCAACGCTCTTATTGTGTGTGTTGGCAATCTCTTGCATTTCTGTGACGTCGAAGATTTTACCAGTGCCAAGAGGGCTATATGCTTCAAGGACCATATCATGTTTTTTCGCGTACTCAACAACAGGTGGTTGCAATTCGCCTGGAGCAAGAAATACTTGATTGACCATTGGCATGATTTTTGCTGTTTTTGCAAGTTCATCTAAGTGATGCGGTAAGAAGTTGCTGACACCGATCGCTTTGATTTTGCCAGCTTCGTATAACTCTTCAAAAGCACGCCATGTTTCGGCATTCGCTTCTTGCCAATTTTCGCGGAAAGAAACTGGATTAGGCCAATGGATCAAGAAAAGATCCACATAGTCTGTTTGTAATTTTTTTAAGGACTCTTCGAAAGAGGACATTGCTAGATCGTAGCTATGGTTTTCGTTCCAAAGTTTAGTCGTTAAGAAAATCTCTTCTCTTGGGACACCACTTTCTTTGATTGCTTGTCCGACACTTTCTTCGTTTTTGTACCCTTGAGCGGTATCAATATGACGATAACCGGCAGCTAATGCTTCTTTAACTGAGGAAACAGCAACGTCTCCGTCAGGGGTTTGCCAAGTACCGAAACCGACAACAGGGATTTCATAGCCATTTGATAAATGGTAAGTAGATGTTAGTGAATTCATACTTTCAGCTCCTTTGATTTTAGTACACTTTAAGTGTAGCTTATTTTCTAAAAAAAGAAATGTATTTTGTTTGTTATAAAATATTTTTTTGTTCGTTCCATTTTGTCTCTGGTATTTTTGTTTGATTTTCCGTAAACTAGAGCAGAAAGGAATGAAACGATGGATATCTATTTAAAAAAAGCAATCTTGCATATTATTGATCGAGAAACAGGATCTCCTGTATTTTCACAACAAGAACTGGATCTTACGAAAGATTTTGTCAGGGACTTTCTACAAAAGAAGATCCAAAAAATCTCTTCTGCACAAACTAAAACAGGGCAACTCACTGAAGAAAGCCTATTTTCTCAAAACTTGAAACAGTGTCAAGAAAATTTTGTCGAAGAAAGTGAGCGTTTAGTCCAACGGTGGTTTGACATCTATGCAGAAAGTGAGGAAGCACCTAGTGCAGATGTTTTCGTTGTCTTGTATGAAGTAGACACTGTGATGTATTTAGCTTTATTGAAAGTGAATTATCGTGATGCTTATACTCACTATGTGGAAGCAGATGAAGCCGGTATTGACAACCGTTTGATTTTGAACCGAGCGATCCTTGGCTCAAAATCTCAAAAAGCAGATGAAGCCTTAGCAGTCAATCTGACAGATCTGACGTATGAGTTGATTGAAAAACGCTATGAGTTCTCTGGTAAAAAAGAATGTTACTTTTCGGGAAAAGTGATTGAGAGCGTCCCGGCACCTTCTTTGGAAGACAACGTCAAAGTGATAAAAAAAGTGGCGAAGCAGCTAGGCAAGAAGTTTGAAGCAGAAGAATTCGATATCATGGCGGACTTAAAAGAAGCTGTGTATGATACGATCGAAGAAAAAGGTAGATTGGATCATGAAATGATCGCGGAGAAAGTATTCAAAGAAAATATCACTGCCAAGTTAGCATTCCAAGAAGAAGTCAAAGAACAAGGCTTTATTCCAGAAGCACCACCAGTGAAAGAAGTACAAGAAATCTCAGAGAAAAAATTCGGAAAGCAAAAATTCCGTTTATCAAATGGCATTGAATTGATTGTACCAGTAGACGTTTATCGTAACCCGGATCTGATTGAATTTGTCAATAATCCTGATGGTACGATCTCTGTCATGATTAAAAATGTGGATGAAGTATTGAATCGTCTATAGTTTCTTTTAGATGAATCAAAGAAACCAAATAAAAGTGAATAGTAAAAAAGCAGTCAATATCCACGAAGATCGTTTTTCAAGTCTTGTGGGTGTTGACTGCCTTTTTTGTGTTGTTTATTGTAAACTGGTTCATTGATCTAATTGATCTAACGCTTTGTCCGGCACTTGAGAAGCTGTTACTTCTTCCCAACTGATGACGCCTTTACGTGAATTGACTTTTAGTTTTAAATAAGCATCCATTTTTAAAGGACGATCTCTCGCTTCACGTAAAGTGACTGCTTTTTCTTCTCCTTGTGCGTTGTAAGCATTTTGGTCGTATACATAAATAGAAACGTCCATGTCATTGTCTGCTGAGTCAACTTCTTTTTCTCCGTTAGTGGTGATTTTTGTATAATAAGTTTCACCGCCATAGAAATAATCATAAGCGATAAAGCTTCCTCCTAGGAAAATTCCCAATACAATCAATAATGCTATCAATTTTTTTATCATTTTTTTCACCTCGGATACTATTATTCAACAAAATCTATTATTCGTCTATCGAAAGTCCAAAATTTATCGTATTTATATATAATAATGGCATATTCGCCGTTTTATGTATAAAATACTTAAGTTTTCTGTGAGAACATTTTTCAAAGTTGAGCTTACGATAATCGAATTTTAGGAGAGCTAGTTGCTTTGCTTAAAAAAACACAAATTATATAATAATGTTATGAAAGGTGGTATTAAAATGGAACTGTATTATTTAGTTGGTTTGTTTGGTATAATTTTTGGACTTTATGTGTTAGCAAAAAGAAACAATAAGATAAAACCATTCTTTTCCAAATTAACTTTAGCATTTTTGGTTGTATACTTGATCTGGCGTCTTTTCTACACGATCCCAAATGATGGCGTGATATCATTAACTTTCGGTCTTATTTTATATGTGGCAGAATTTATTGGTTTATTTGTGTATGGTTTTTTTATTTACTTGTTTTCTAATAAGTTGTCGAAAGAGTCCATGAGAGTTCATTACGATGAGGAGCCATTTCAACCAAGTGTAGCAGCGTTTATATGTACGTATAATGAGGATAATAAATTAGTGATTGCGACTGCTTTGGCTGTCAAAGCGTTACGTTATCCAAATAAGAAAATATATATTTGTGATGATGGTCATCGTGAGGAATTGAAAGAACTTGCAGAAAAATACCATATTGGTTATCTGACAAGAGAAGGTAACGAGAACGCAAAGGCAGGAAATATCAACTATGCACTTTCACAAACAAGTAGCGACTTGATTTTGCTTTTAGATGCTGATTTCATCGTTAAGAAAAATATTATTTACGAGGCTATCGATTATTTTAGAAATCCAAAGGTTGCGTTAATTCAATATCCTCAAACTTTTTATAATAAAGATCCCTTCCAATTATTGAGAAAATCATTTTACAATGAACAGGAATTATTTATGCGTTTTTTAGAACCAGCTCTTTCACGTGAAAATGCGTTGATCCATATCGGGACCAACGCTATCATTCGACGCAGTGCTTTAGAGGAGATAGGTGGCGTCCCAACAAAAAGCATTACTGAAGATATGGCAACAGGGATGTTATTGCAAAATGCTGGTTATGAAACGATTTTCATAAATAAAGCTTATGCTTTGGGAATCACGCCTTATACAGCTCGAGAGCTGTCCTCTCAACGGACACGTTGGGCCCAAGGTACAAAGCAAATATTTGACCATTTTAAACCACGTAAATTTAAAGGGTTATCTCGTATGCAAAAATTGTGTTACTATAATTCTTATTTGTACTGGTTTACTTCATTTCAAAAAATCATTTTTTTATTAGCACCAACTCTTTTTATGGTCTTTGATATATTTATTGTTCGAAGTAACAACAATCAGTTATTATTGTTCTTTTTACCACCGTTTGTCATGATTTCTCTTTCGTTTCGGTTGTATGTTCCTAAAATCAGGAATCTTACTACTTCGCATATCTATGATTGTTTTGTCGCGCCGATCCATACTAGAGCATTGATCAAAGAGTTCTTTCATTCGGAAAAAAAATTCAAAGTGACAAAAAAGGAACTTGTTGACAGTCAATCATTTGATTGGCGAACAGTTTTTCCTCATATGTTACTATTTGGTTGGATCGCTTTCGCCTCTATCGTTGCATTGTACCGACTTTATCGAGGAGAAGGATATGAAACAGGCTATATTGTGACACTTCTATGGTCAGTGTATAACCTCTATGGATTATTCTATGCGATTTTGATTGGTAAAAATCGAACAATTGAAAGCGACAGTGAAGCATTGAGCATTGTAACAAAGAAACAACTAAGTTATCTATCCCAATCATTTGAGATGTATCAAATGAGTTATAACGGATTTAGACTTCGTTCCAAAAAATTAGTTACTCCCACTTTTACACCTGGGAAAGCTTATTTATTTATGGATGAGAAAACTGGACTTAGAATCAATTCGATATGTAAAGAAAATCATGGGAGATATGCGACTTTCTCATTTAACAATTTGACACAAGCTTCTGCAGAAGAACTTGCAAGTTACTACAGTGATCAGTTGAATGCAGCAAAACAATTAGAATTCGATATGGAAACCGATACTTTACAAAGTTGAGAGTATGACTATTACTAATAGAAAACGAACGCTGTCAATAATAACAATAGCGTTATGACAGAGGTCGTCACAGAAGTATTTAGGCTCGAGAAATAAGACGACAGCTACGTAAATTGTTCTTCAAATTTTTGTGGCTGCCGTCTTATTTCCGAAGAGTTTACTTCTGTCCCCGCTGTATATTCTCTTTTAGATTATGCGTGAAGACTAATGTCCCACTCACTTTTTATTGAAATAGTGTATCGAAACACTTTAATTGACTTTGACCAATTTTGACGTATAATAGGGTTTGTTCATAACTTACAAAAAGTAAGTGTAGATGATTTTTTTGAGTTTATACTGAAAAAACTGTTATGGACGATGAGCTGAAATCATTCAGTGCATAAGACTATTTAGGAGGTTTGTTAATTATGGCAAAAGAACATTTTGATAGAAGTAAACCACACGTAAACATCG
The DNA here is from genome assembly GCF_013394305.1 of Enterococcus mundtii. Classification (NCBI taxonomy): domain Bacteria; kingdom Bacillati; phylum Bacillota; class Bacilli; order Lactobacillales; family Enterococcaceae; genus Enterococcus; species Enterococcus mundtii. Next base: position 2,743,708 of record NZ_AP019810.1, read on the forward strand.
GAACCATTGGGCACGTTGACCATGGGAAGACCACATTGACTGCTGCAATCACGACAGTATTAGGGAAAAAAGGCTTAGCAAATCCTCAAGATTATGCAAGCATTGATGCAGCTCCAGAAGAACGTGAACGTGGGATCACCATCAACACAGCACACGTAGAATATGAAACTGATAAACGTCACTATGCACATATCGATGCACCAGGACATGCGGATTATGTGAAGAACATGATCACAGGTGCCGCTCAAATGGATGGTGCGATCTTAGTTGTTTCTGCGACAGACGGACCAATGCCTCAAACTCGCGAGCATATCCTTTTGTCACGTCAAGTTGGTGTAAAATATTTGATTGTATTTTTGAATAAAGTTGATTTGGTCGATGATGAAGAATTGATCGATCTTGTAGAAATGGAAGTTCGTGAATTATTGAATGAATATGGTTTCCCAGGTGATGACACACCTGTCATCAAAGGCTCTGCATTGAAAGCATTGCAAGGTGACCCAGAAGCAGAAGCTGCGATCAATGAATTGATGGAAACAGTGGATGACTATATCCCAACACCAGAACGTGATACCGACAAACCATTGCTTTTACCAGTTGAAGATGTTTTCTCAATCACTGGTCGCGGAACGGTAGCATCTGGTCGGATCGACCGTGGAGCTGTTCGTGTCGGTGATGAAATCGAGATCATCGGAATCAAACCTGAAACGAAAAAAGCGGTTGTGACAGGGGTAGAGATGTTCCGTAAAACGTTAGATTATGGCGAAGCTGGAGATAACGTCGGAATCTTGTTACGTGGTATTCAAAGAGAAGATATTGAACGTGGTCAAGTAATTGCGAAACCTGGTTCAATCACACCACATACAAAATTCAAAGCGGAAGTTTATGTATTGACGAAAGAAGAAGGCGGACGTCATACACCGTTCTTCAATAACTACCGCCCACAATTTTATTTCCGCACAACAGACGTAACAGGTACGATCGTGTTGCCAGAAGGAACAGAAATGGTTATGCCTGGTGACAACGTAACCATCGACGTAGAATTGATCCATCCAGTGGCAATCGAACAAGGAACGACTTTCTCTATTCGTGAAGGTGGTCGAACTGTCGGTTCAGGAATGGTAACAGAAATCGAAGCGTAAGTATTTATATAAAAAAATATAAAACCTGTGGACAAGGTATTTACTTGAATATCTTGTCCAATGGTTGTAATAGAAGTGTTAATCACCGATAAAAAAGCGAGCAAACTCGAAAATTTCTTTGAATTTTTGGGTTTCTCGCTTTTTTTTGTGGGGGGAATCTTCGAACAACATTTTATGAGATTCTGGAAGAATAGATGAATTAGAAATTTGAACGTTCAAAGGGTTGAGCGAAATCGATGATTTTATTGGGGAAATTCGCTCAGTAAATAGTGCAAAGGGAAATTTTCGGTTTGCGCCAGTCATGTATTTAGAGTATTCTCTAAAACATATTGACCAAATGCCACAGTCTACTTTTGAAGAAATCATCAAAAAAAATGTAGAGATGAACATCGCTCATCCTTTTCGTGAAGAGAACGGTAGGAGTACTAGAATTTGGTTAGATCTCATTTTGAAATCGGAGATACAGAAAGTGGTTGACTGGAATCTAATTGACAAGTCGGATTATTTATCTGCAATGGAACGTAGTCCGATCAATGACTTAGAAATCAGCTATTTGATTTCTAACGCGTTGACAGATAAGATTTCCGATCGTGAACTGTATATGAAAGGGATCGATGTGAGTTATTTTTATGAAGGTTACTCTGAATATACGATTGATGATTTATAACAGAAGGAAAAAATGTTTTATGAATAAACAAAGTACGCCTGATTTTGACTAAAACAGCAAAATCAGGCGTTTTTTTATTTACGGAACCATTTTTTTAAGCCATTCAAAGGTTTTGTTTTTTGATCAACGGGCGCATTGTCAATGATCAATAACGTGATCATTACATAAGCGATCCAACTATCTCTTGAATAAAGTGTATAGCGAGATTTCCAGTTGGTGGCATATTTATCTTTGTATTCTCTCAACCCTTGAAAAGAATAGAAATGTGAGCCAAATTCATAGACTAGATAAGCAATCCGTTCTTGAATGAAACTTTTTCTTGAAGTCCCAACATTAGACAAAGGAGCCATACCCAAATTGAACCATCGGATATTTTCCTCCTTCATATATTCAAAAAGATGGATGAATAAATAGTCCATGCTGCCGGAAGGGGCAGTATCTGGATCATAGCGCATCAAATCAATCGTTCCGATCTTATCATTCGTATAAGTCGGCATGATCGAAGCGAAAGCGACCAACTCATCTTGATCGTTTTTGACGACTGCAATCGGTGCTCGCTGTAAATAGTCTTCTGAGAAGAAACCTAATGAGAAGCCTTTTTCTTTGCGACTGCCTAGCCAACGATCAGAAATGGTTTTAAGCTCAGCCATTTGTTGGGATGAATATGGGGGCTGAAGTACCTCAAACGTGAATCCTTCTCGTTCGATGCGATTCAGTATCGCACGTGTGCCTTTCATTTTTTTCCCAGAAGTCGTGAAGTCGGCTAACGAAACATGGCCTTCTTCGCCCATTTTGATAAAATCATAGCCAAATTCATGAAGGATCATAACCAGTTCTTCGCTCGTTTCATAAAAGACTGGCAAGTAGCATAAGCGATCTGTTTCTGCGATAAAGGCTTCGATCGCTTCTGGAAAATCTTCTTTTTTGCCTGAGGGATCGCCCATCACCACACACTTATTGTTATAACTAGCAAATTGTAACAAGACGGTTGCTTCCCCGTCTTTTTCATAGGTAAACATCCGTTTATCTTTCAAAAAAATCAGTTGACTATCTGAATTACCGCCGTAAGTTTCTAAAATCGTGGTGGCGACCGCTTCATCTAACTCTTGTCCAACTTGTGATTTTTTACCTTGGAGATAGTGGACAAATAAAATCATGATAAAGGCTACTGCTAAAATTGCTAGAAAACCAGACAACCAAATTTTTTCTGATGGAAATAGAAAAAATGAAATAAACCGATGATTACGATGTGGGAAAGTGGGCATATTATAAACACCGATCACGATATATAAAACGGTCAATGCACCTATGATCAACCCATCGATCGTCAACCATTCCCACGAGTAGATAAATTGATCTCTGAACAATTCATTACGTGAAGCGATCACGATACCTAATAGCAATAGTAAGAAAATAATGCCAGTAGTGCTTAGATCATTCAGTCCAACATAAATTAATGAAACAAGGATCAAAAAAATGGTTGGCCAGTAGACACGCTTGACTCTGGCTGCGATGCCTCGTCCCATAATAACAAACAAGAAGCCTAACAATATGCTTGGAAATTGCATAATAAAATGCATCTTTATAGGATTGATATGATGCAACCAACGAAACTCAGTAAATGCTTGCGGGATCGTTGCTGAAAGAACCAACATGATGCCAGAAAAATACATTAAGATCACCAGGATCTTCCGGGCAATCTGGGTCGCTAATTGCTTTGGAATACCAGAGTATCGTTGGTCAATCGATACACCGACATTTTTAAAGAAGAATACTAATCCAATGAAAAATGGAATAAAGTAATAGAAGATCCGATAAAGCAAGATCCAGATCACAACGGTTTCTTTAGGGATACCTAGAGCTGATAAACCAAAGATCATCATCACATCAAAACTACCGATTTCTCCTGGGATCATTGAGATGATCCCGATAACTGAAGCAGCGATAAATAGAGGGATTGTTTGCCATAGATCGATGGGGATCTCCATCAAATAGCCGACTGCAAGAAAGGTTCCTAAGACACCCGTCCATTCCAATAAGGAAACGAGTAACAATTGCCCTTGGGATTTAATTGAAAGACCACCAACATAGCCTTCTTTTTTGATCGTGGTAAAAATAAAAACGATGGGGAAATACAAACCACCGGCAATCAACCAAATCCAATACTGTTTAAGAAACGGAGCGACAGGAGTAAAGAAGACCATAAAAAACGAGACTAAACTATACAGAGATAAACCCGCCATCAAAAATAAAAATACTTTAGATAAAGCTTGCATGACTTGTTTGCTATCTTTTCTTTGACCGTAGAGTTCGGATCGTAAACCGATACTGACAAAGCCACCAAATCCAGCAATGTTATTAATGGTATTGATCATCCAACTTGTTTCAAATAAATATAATGGCTTTTGCTTTTGATTTAGTAACTTGTTGAAAATCAAATCATATCCAATCATGGGTAGAATAGAAATCAACCCAATCAAAAACATGACACCAATTTTCCAGAGTGGGATCGTGGAAAATGTTTGAGCTAGTTGGTCCGCAGATAACAAAGTACTGATTGTCATCAATTCACGAATAATAATCACTAATACAGAAATCAAAAAAATCGTTTTGATAAGTCTCAAGTGGCTTTTGAACCACTGAATGATTGGCTTGAACAAAAAATCACCTACTATTTTCAAATTTATTTTGTCAAGAAGTCTAAAACTTCTTGATTGAAGCGTTCTGGGTTTTGGCGAGCTAATTGGTGTCCTTGTCCTGTGACGAGAACAAATGAAGCATTAGGGATCGTTTTCGCTAAATAAAGCGAATGTTTCAGTTTGATGACATCTTTTTTACCGACGATGATCAGTGTTGGGCAATTGATTTTTTCTAAATGTTCTGTCGTGAGGCCAATATCATGAAGCAATAAATCGATGACCAATAAATGCTGACGTAAATGTGGCTGGAACAGTGCGCGCAACCAAACAAAGAAATAGTGAAAAGCACTGAGTAGTCGTGAGGACCAGAGAACCCCATTCAACCGTGTATTACCCGAATTTAAAATCAAGCGATTGACCCTATCTGGATAATTGCTTGAAAAAACTAAGGCAAGATTGGCTCCATCACTAAATCCCAAGATATTCGCTTGTAAGATTTGTTCCAGCAGCATGACTGTCAATAAATCATCTGCCATCAAACGAAAATTCAATGTTCCTGCTTGATTTGTCGATTGTCCATGCCCGCGACTATCGATGAGATAGATCGTAAAGTATTGTTCTAAAACGGGCACTTGTTCTGAAAAGAAATCACCGCTCCCGTCATTTCCATGAAGTAGCAAGAGGGGAAATCCATGTCCACTTTTTTCATAATAGATGTCAGTACCATCTGCCATTTTTGCAAATTTCTTTTCTCTTTTCACATTTATCACCTACTATTTTGAATTATAACGCTCTTTATCTATTTTAGAAATCGAAACTCTATAAAACGAACGATCATTTTCGTAAGATGAAAGGGAAAATGAAACATTCATTTTTTATTAAATTAAATAAGAAAAAACAGAGAAAAAATAGCCAAGAATGAAAAGAAATAGTAAGATAAAAAAAGATGTCAAATAGCTAGGTGGGTTTGAATGAAGAAAAAAAGAAAATCAATCTTCCGTATGATCGTAGGTCTATTTGTCTTCACGATTCTGGCAACGATTCTTTTTCTATTCGGTAGAACATATCAATCGATCAAGCGTGTAGAAAATTATCAGCCAGAGATTTCGTCAGCATTAGAAAAGTATCAAATGCAAGAACATGAGAATCTAGTGAAGGCAATCATACTTACTGAATCAAGAGGAAATGGTGTCGATTTGATGCAAAGTTCGGAAAGTGCCTATGGACAGATGGAGGCGATCACGACACAAGAAGGAAGTATTGACCAAGGAGTCAAATACCTCTCAGAGATGATAGCTGAGGCGAAAGCATTAGGTTGCGATCTGGCGACAGCGATCCAAGCGTACAATTTTGGCAAAGACTATATTGCTTACGTCAACAAAAGAGGCGGGAAGAACACGGTCCGTTTAGCCGAAGAGTATTCTAGGGATGTGTTGAGTCCGCTTTTAGGCAATGACAACAAAAAAACCTATCGCTATTGGCGAATCCAGTCATTATTGTATAATGGTGGGTATTTATACCATAATGGTGGTAATATGTTTTATGCAGATGTAGTGAAGATGAACCAACAGTTTCTTGAATGGTATGAAAATATTTTTTAAGCCTGTTGGATCGAACCAACTGCAAATCAAAGCAAGACGAATAATGAATACAATGAATGGAAAGAAGGAGTGCTTGGACGAGTGGAAGAAAATCAAAAAGTAATGGAGAAAAGAGAGAATACAACGAAAGATTGGGGATTAAGATTTTTCAAAGGAATGTTTATCGGCTCAGGATTTATCTTGCCGGGAGTGAGCGGAGGAGCTTTAGCAGCAGTATTTGGAATGTATGAGCGGCTGATTTCTTTCTTAGCACATATCACTAGAAACTTTAAAGAAAACGTCTTATTCTTTTTACCAGTCGGCTTAGGTGGTGTCACTGGTGTATTCTTGCTGTCTTTTTTAGTCAGTTTTTTACTAGGGGCCTATGAAACAACGATTTTGTGGTTCTTTGTGGGATGTATTGCTGGAACGGTGCCCGCTTTATGGAAAGAGTCAGGGAAAAAAGGCCGAAACAATACAGATCTCATTATTATGGTTGTGACATTTATTTTAGGTTATCTTTTCTTGTTATATGGTGCCCGTTTATTTGATGGGCAAGTAGAACAAAATGTCTATACCTGGATGATGGCAGGCGGTTTGATTGGTCTCGGAATGATCGTTCCTGGATTAAGTCCATCGAATTTTTTAGTTTATATGGGACTGTATAAAGCGATGGCTGATGGATTTAAAGAAGTGCGTTTAGAAGTGATCATTCCTATTGCAATCGGCGGAATCGTGTGTGTACTAGGTCTTTCCAAAGTAATGGATTTTATTTTCTCAAAAGCTTATAGCAAATTATTCCATTTTATTCTAGGCATTGTTTTTGCATCCACGATCATGATCATTCCTACAAATTATAGTGGACTTGGCATTTTAGGTATCTTGGCATGTCTAGTGTTATTCATTGCTGGTGCTGCACTAGGCTGGTGGATGAGCCGTTTAGAAGAGCAGTATAAGTAGAAGAAGCACAAGAAGAAAAGTCACGTGATCGTTGTATTCAATCAGCCAAGTTCTTGATAGATGGTTCGAAGAAACGATTCTCTTCTGTGATTTTTCTAGGTGAAGTATATGGTGAGATAGAAAAATAGAAAACAGATCCGCTGTTTTTTGATTTTTCTATCTTTTTTTAAAATTAAAAAAACGAGTTGTTTTTAATCGTAGAAACAGCTAGACTAATTGAAGTGATTATTTTTGAAAGTTGGCGTGATATGGAAATGAAAGAATTAAAGGGACTTACAGAAAATGAAGTGAGCCAAAGACGTGCCTCTGGTCAACAGAATGATTACCAAGAGGATGCTACAAAAAGTACGAAACAAATTTTCAGCGATAATATTTTAACATTATTCAATTTTTTGAACTTAGGAATAGGACTATGCTTATTACTAGTTGGAGCCTATTCAAACATGGCTTACTTAGCAATTATTTTTGTAAATATCACCATGGGGATCTATCAGGAAATCCATGCGCGTAATCTTGTGCGCCGATTATCAATCGTCTCACAGGCGGAAGTAACCGTCATTCGTGATGGGAAAGAACAGATGATTGCAACGAAAGAACTAGTTTTAGGCGATCTTGTAAAAATCGGTGCGGGTGAACAGATTCCTTCAGACTTGCAAGTGATCAGTGGTCGGGCAGAGGCAAATGAAGCTTTACTGACCGGTGAATCTGATTTGATCGTCAAAGAGTCAGGAGCAGAATTACTTTCTGGTAGTTACCTGACTAGTGGCTCTGTCTTTGCTACAGTTATCCGTGTTGGGGCAGATAATTATGCTGTCCGCTTGACCAACGAAGCAAAAACACACAAGGAAATTCATTCGGAACTTGTGGAATCGATCCGCAAAGTATCTAAGTTTACAAGTTTTGTGATCATTCCTTTAGGGATCATCTTATTCTTGGAAGCTTTGTTCATTCGAAATGCGTCGATCCAACTATCAGTCGTTGCTTCTGCGGCGGCCTTACTGGGAATGTTACCAAAAGGATTAGTGTTATTGATCAGTATCGCATTGACGACTGGTGTAACTAAACTAGCGAAGAAACGAATCTTAGTCCAAGATATGTATTCGATCGAAACATTGGCACATGTAGATACATTATGTCTTGATAAAACAGGGACGATCACCGAAGGAAAAATGAGCATCCAACGAGTCGAACCCTTAAATAAAACCTATGAAAAAATGATTCCAACCATTATGGGGACATATTTAGCTGAAAGTAGCGATAACAATATCACAATGCGTGCGTTGAGAGAGTATTTCGAGATTTCTAATCGTTACGATGTCGGAGAAAAATTAGCCTTTTCATCTGACCGCAAATGGGGCGCAATGGAATTTCCTGAACTAGGTGTAGTCTATGTCGGGGCTCCGGAACGGTTAGTGGCAGACGATCAGTTGCCGGAAAGTTTAGTGGAAGCCCAGGCCAACGGGTTTCGTGTATTGATGTTAGGTCTTGCTCCCAATCAAACGTTGTCTTCAGGCGATCCTCAAGGGGTTGAACCGATTGCTTTGTTTGAAATCGATGATCCTATCCGTAAAAACGCGCAAGAAACCTTAGCTTATCTACACGAAGAAGGGGTAGACTTGAAAGTGATTTCTGGAGACAATCCTTTTACGGTGTCAAATATTGCGCGACGTGCTGATTTGCCCAACTATCAATCGTATGTTGATCTATCTGATTTGACAGAAGAAGCAGAAGTCAGAAAAGCGGCGCATCAATATACAGTTTTTGGGCGAGTGAGTCCGCAACAAAAGAAACTCTTAGTCAACGAACTGAAAGCAAGTGGACGAACAGTTGCAATGACTGGAGATGGCGTAAACGATGTATTGGCTTTACGTGAAGCCGATTGTAGTATTGCGATGGCAGAAGGAGACGGAGCGACACGACAAATTGCTAATCTTGTCTTGTTAGATTCTGATTTTACGACATTGCCCGAGGTATTGTTTGAGGGACGCCGAGTCGTGAATAACGTAACGAAAGTTTCAGGTATTTTCTTTATTAAGACAATCTATTCATTTATCTTATCGATTTTATGTGCAGTGACGGCTATCGGATTCCCATTTATTCCGATCCAGATCACGTTGATCGATCTTGCTATCGAAGGGTATCCATCTTTCTTCTTATCATTTGAGAATGATAAACGAAAAGTCGATTATCGCTATCTGCCTACTGCGCTAGTCAATGCATTACCTAATGCATTGCTTGTTGCTTTCAATACTGTGGCGATTTACCTGATCGGTCACAACCAAGGTTGGACATCTGGTGAAACAACGACATTGATGTATTATTTATTGATTGGGATCAGCTGTCTGGCAGTGATCAAAGCCTGCTTGCCATTCAATCTATTACGGATTTTCTTAGCAGTCACCACAGTGGTCGGTATTTATGTTGCTGCGATGCTTTTCCATCATATATTAGAAGTCAATCTTGGGTTAGGAAATACTTGGACATATTTTGTTGGCTTTATGGTTTTGAATGTGTTATTACGTTTAGGATATTGGAAATTAGGCATACAAAACAAATTATTGAATAAAGTAAATGCAAATAAAACTCATCATACTCAAGTGGAAGAAAATGTCATATAATCCAGTATCTATCACTTGAAAAAGTATAGGAATATGGTACAATGAAACATGTATAATTGTGTCCTTTAAAATCGCACTGATTTTCGTTAGTGCGATTTTTTACCGGTTATTCTCCTGAAATGTCTTGTCGATGAGTATGAGATATCAACTAATGCAGGGGGTGAGAATATGGCTCAAAGGATCCCTCAAGAGACCATTGAGACGATTCGTAATCAAACGAATATCGTTGAGGTGATTGGGCAATACGTCCAGTTGAAAAAATCTGGGAAGAATTATTTAGGTCTCTGCCCTTTCCATGAAGAACGTACTCCTTCATTTTCGGTTGCGGAAGATAAGCAGATTTTCCATTGCTTTGGTTGTGGAAAAGGTGGGAATGTCTTTACGTTTCTTCAAGAATTGGAAGGTCTGTCTTTTCCAGAAGCAGTGGTCAAGGTCGCTGATTTAGAACAGATCCAACTCGAAGATCAGTGGCGACAACAAACGCTGACTACTCAAACCGGAGATTCAGCTACTGGTAAATTGATCGCGGCTCATGAAAAAGCAGTAGAAGTTTATCATCACATGTTGTTGCACACAAAAGTAGGTGAGCCAGCGTTAAATTATTTACTCGAACGTGGTCTGACCACCGAGTTGATCGAAGAATTCAAGATCGGTTTTGCGCCAAATGAACGCTCATTTTTACAACAAGTGTTCCAAAATGAAGACTATTCTGAGGAAGTATTCAAGCAGTCCGGCTTGTTTGTGACACATGATGATGGACGGATGTCGGATCGTTTTTATCAACGGATCATGTTTCCTCTTCGTAATGGTCAAGGTCGGACGATCGGGTTTTCTGGTCGTTACTTGGCTAGTGAACACGATGCAAAAGATCAACCAAAATATTTGAACAGTCCTGAAACGGATCTATTCAACAAAAGACAAGTCTTATTCAACTTAGACAAAGCACGTAGTGAGATTCGCAAGTCGGGTGAAATCTTACTATTCGAAGGATTTATGGATGTTATCGCTGCATGGCAAGCGGGTCTCAAGACTGGTTTAGCCTCCATGGGAACAAGTCTGACGACTCAACAGATCCAGCAGATGGAAAAACTGACAAAAGAATTAGTGTTTTGTTATGATGGTGACCGTGCGGGTGTAGAAGCTACGAACCGAGGCATCGAACTACTGCGTCAAAATAGTCGAATGCAATTATCTGTCGTAGCGATCCCAGAAAAACTCGATCCAGATGAGTACTTGAGAAAGTATGGGGAAGAGGCTTTTCAAGAATTAGTTTTACACGGACGAGAAACCATTTTTGCTTTTAAATCGCGTTATTTGAAGCAAGAAAAAAATCTGGAAAATGAAAAAGATAAAATTGAATATCTTGAAGCGGTACTAAGTGAATTGAGTAAAGTTGTTTCGCCAATCGAACAAGACATGTATCTAACGCAGTTATCAGCAGAATTTCAGCTGAGTCGAGAAACGATGCAAAAACAAATACGTGATCTGCGCCGAAAGAATCAACCAACCAAGCAAGAACAAGCTCAACCAACGACAGAGCAGGTGTCCGTAAAATCTGGAACGATCAGACAAAAACGCCCACTATCTCAGGTTGAAAAAGCAGAACAAATGCTATTGTATCGAGCGTTCAAAGAACTTGCTGTGCGTAATCTACTCAAGGAACAAGGCGTTCAATTTATTCATGATACTTATGCAGAAATCTATTTTTTATTTGATGCGTTTGTATCTCAAAATGGAGAATTCAAACTTGCGGAGTTTTTAGACTTCTTGCAAGATGAAAATTTAAGGCGGATAGTGGTCGAGATCGAATATATGCGAATGGCTGAAGAAAGTACGCCACGTGAGATCCAAGACTTACTGAGAGTGATCAGTAAATCGGGCTTAGCTGAAGAAATCATAACAAAAAAACAGATGCAGCAAGAAGCACGACGTACTGGGAACAAACAGTTAGAATTGGAATTGACGATTGAGATCATCAATTTAACGAAACAGTTAAAACAAGCCGAATAGCTACTTAAAGGGGGCCTTCTTTTATGGCAAATGGAACAGATGTTAAAAAATATGAAGCAGCAGTGGCAGCGTTCATTAAAGAAAATAAACCAAAAGGGCAAGTGATTTATGATGATTTATCAAATAAACTTGCGACACCATTCACTTTAAATGCAGATGAAATGGATAAGTTGATCCAAAAAGTAGAGGACGCAGGTATCAGCGTCGTTGACGAAAATGGTGAACCATCGATCCATAGTCTGAAAAGTGCTGAGAAAAAAGCAGAACAAGCGAAAACAGAAGATCTTTCTGCACCGACAGGCGTCAAAATCAATGATCCTGTTCGGATGTACCTCAAAGAAATTGGCCGCGTCTCCCTTTTAACTGCAGAAGAAGAAGTAGCATTAGCATTGAAGATCGAAGAAGGTGACCAGGAAGCGAAACAACGCTTAGCTGAAGCTAACCTTCGTTTAGTTGTAAGTATTGCCAAAAGATATGTGGGTCGTGGGATGCAATTTTTAGATTTGATCCAAGAAGGAAATATGGGATTGATGAAAGCTGTTGAAAAATTTGACTACCGTAAAGGGTTCAAATTTTCTACCTACGCAACTTGGTGGATCCGTCAAGCGATCACACGTGCGATTGCTGACCAAGCCCGTACGATTCGTATTCCAGTGCATATGGTGGAAACCATCAATAAATTGATCCGTATCCAACGTCAATTACTACAAGACTTAGGAAGAGAACCAACGCCTGAAGAAATCGGTGCTGAAATGGATCTTCCTACAGAAAAAGTACGCGAAATCTTAAAAATCGCTCAAGAACCTGTCTCATTAGAAACACCAATCGGTGAAGAAGATGATTCACATTTAGGTGATTTTATCGAGGACCAAGAAGCAACTAGTCCTGCGGAACATGCAGCGTATGAATTATTGAAAGAACAATTAGAAGATGTCTTAGATACTTTGACAGATCGTGAAGAAAACGTCTTACGTTTGCGTTTTGGCTTAGATGATGGCCGTACACGTACGTTGGAAGAAGTAGGTAAAGTCTTCGGCGTGACTCGTGAACGTATTCGACAAATCGAAGCAAAAGCATTAAGAAAACTTCGCCACCCATCACGCTCAAAACAATTGAAAGATTTCTTGGAATAATCAAGAAATAATTTTTTAAACAAAAAAACAGATCATTTTTCTTGAATGATAGAAAACCCTCAAAGTAGGAGATCTCTCCAGCTATTGAGGGTTTGTTTTTTATCAAACAATTCGACTAACTTTCAACAAAGGTCCGTTTAAACAAAGTAGCTCATTACGGTCGTTATTTATTTTTTACTGAAAGACTTATTTGTTTTTTTATAAAATCCTTAGGATATCCTATTGGCGTGTGGATTAGATTATGGTAGATTTAATGGTAGCGAAAACCTAGTAAAGGAGCCGATCGCTAAGTGATAAAAAAATGTCCAAAATGTGGATCAGAAAAAATCAAAGATCAATCAAAATGTCCAGAATGTGACTTTGAACCACAACAAGATGAACTGACACAATTACCCCAAACAGATGGAAATCAATCGTTAGACGAAACAGCTGAGGAAGTTTATCCAGACAGTATCGTAAATGATCCAATCGAGTGGTCAGAACTAAAAGATCTACCGTTGGAGTCTGTCATGGAGTTGTTTGACTCAAGTGACACGAGCACTGAGTCAAAGGATGATCAAGTAGATAAAAAAGAAAATATCAATCTTGGCAAAGAAAAAACAGAGACAGATCACTCTGCTACCTCTGAGCAAAGAGAAAAAGCGCAGCAGAAAAAACGAGTAGCTGAATTAAAAGAAGCAGTAAACAATGAAGAAGAAAATTCCATTCTAGCTGCTTACATCAAGGCGCATCGTGAAGATACGACTGAAGAACACGCAAAAGAGCTGCTTCGAATGATCGAAACGGCGGCAGCAACGGGTGAGGATTCAGTCGACATTCGCTTGTCGGAAAATACAACGGAGCAAGTTTCTCCTGAAAAATCTCAAGAGGATGCAATAAAAGAGCCACCAGTGGAAGAACCAACAGAAGAAACGATCATTGAAGATACTGTGGTCGAAGATTCTTCAACAAGTACAGAAGAACAAGTAGACGTAATTACAAATATAGAAGAAACTGCCCCAGTTTCTACGGAAGAACCTGTAGAGACGACTGAACCGATCGAAGAGGAAAGTTCTAAGGTTGAGAGTACGAAAGCTGCTTCAACAGATGCACCGCAACCAAAAGAAGCTCCTGAAACAACTGAACTGGTGGAAACACAGCCGAAACAGACAAAGGTTGAGGAACAAGAAACAAGCAATGCGTCCATCAAAAAAGAAGAATTGCCAAATGATCGAGGATCAAAGAAATCCAAAAAAAGATTATACCTGACGAGTGCGGCAGTGCTTTTACTTGGTGCAGGGGGTTGGATGTATTATGATCATCAGCAAAAAGTCCAAGCAGAAATCGCTGCCGAAACCCAACGTAAACAAGATAAAATGGCTGATTTACAATCAGATTTAGCTGCGTTTTATTCAGATGATGATGAACAGTTCATTCGTACAAGTATGATCAATCAAGACTTATCAAAATTAAGGGCATCATTGAATGAGGTCAAAGATGAAAAAGGGTATGCAGATCTGGAAAAAACCTTTGAAGATATCCAATCAAAGATCAAACAGATCCAAACGGTCAATGAATGGTTTGTTACACCAGTTATCGCAGATGATCAACTGATCGCAGAACCCAAATTGAAAGCTGACCAAGCGATCCAAAGTTTTGAAACAGAAGATACAGCATTTGGTCAATTGATCGACAAAGCGACAGATGAAGCAACTAAACAGTATCAACAACTTCAAACAGCAAAAGAAAAAACTGCTGTGATCTATGCAGATGGTCAAGTAAAAGATTCAGCAACGAAAGAGCAGTACGACACAGCAAAAGCAGAAGTGGCGAAAGTAAAAAATACAGAATTAGTCAAAGCACTTGTGACCGAATTGGACAAAGTCGATGAAGCTTTGACGAAAAAAGAAGAAGCGAAGAAAGCCGAAGAAGCAAAGAAAGCTGAAGAAGCGAAGAAAGCCGAAGAAGCGAAACAAGCGCAGGCGCAGGCTGAAGCGCAAGCACAAGCACAAGCTGAGGCAGCTGCTCAACAAACTGAGGCGACACAAACAACGCCAGCGACTAACTCCGCAAACCGTCCAATCATGGAAACAAGAGCCAGTGATGTCGCAGATGCTTCTAATCCTGCTTGGAATTGGGCACCAGGAGTCAAAGAAAGTGTGATCGCAACAAGTATTGCACGAGGCTACATCGTAGAGGGCGGCTATCGATTAGAGAAAGCTCGCATCGAAAACGGTGAAGGATACTACAACCTTTATGCGACTTCTACTAAATCATCTTTGATGAATGGTATCGGTGAAAGTGCTCTACCATTTTATATTGTCACAATCAATTGTAAAACTGGTTGGTTTGGTGGGAACGGTAGTAACTAGATCAGTGGTAGTTAGCTAGAGTATAGTTATATCAGCCTGATTTGCTATTCCTACAAAGCAAAACAACAATGGTCCAGAAGCAATTTTTCTTTCTATCATAGCGTCAAAAATAGGCCTTAGAATCCAAAAATATGAGGATATTTTCGGGTTTTATGGCCTATTTCAGTCGAACACTGACGGCTTAAGCTTTTATGGAGAATCTCTATCTATAAACATGGCGTTATGTTATGATAGCAAAGAAATGTTGGAATACAAAGGCCTTTTAGAAAAGGAGAAAAAGATGAACGAATTATTAGCAAATGTCTTTACCGCAATGGTGATTGACGAAAATGAAAAAAATTATTTTGTCCAAAAAAATGGACAAACTTTCCGTTTGAGCAAAGAGGAGGGAGAGCATACGATCGGCGAAGCAGTCGAAGGTTTTGGTTATCAGAATCAAAAACAAGAGAATCGTTTTACAACGGTGATCCCGAAGAGTCGCATTGGTCATTATGCTTTTGGAACAGTCACTTCTTCAAGAAAAGATCTAGGTGTCTTTATTGATATTGGTTTACCGGATAAAGATTTTGTTGTTTCACTGGATGAGTTACCTACAATGACTGAGTTGTGGCCCAAAAAAGGGGATCAGTTGATGATCGCTTTGCGCGTTGACGCGAAAGATCGCATTTGGGGAAGCCTAGCAGAAGAAAGAATCTTCAAATCACTAAGTAAGCATGGTTCAGAAGAATTGAAAAATAAAAACATCTCAGGAATCGCTTATCGTTTGAAGCTGACTGGCACGTATCTGCTGACGGATGATTTTTATATTGGGTTCATCCATCCTTCAGAACGTTACCGCGAACCACGTTTAGGTGAAAAATTAGAAGGACGCGTAGTTGGGGCTAGACCTGATGGTGTGTTGAATATCTCTTTGAAACCACGTGCACACGAAGCGATTTCTGATGATGCACAAATGATCTTAACGATTTTAGAACGTTCAGCAGATCAACAAATCGCATTCACTGACAAATCAGATCCAGATGAGATCATGCGTGCCTTTGGGATCAGTAAAGGGGCATTTAAGCGAGCAATTGGTAATTTATTGAAACAAGGATTGATCAAACAAGAGGATGGCGTGACGAAACTAGCGAAAAAATCTAATTGAGAATGACTTGCATGTTTTTCTCGTCTAGCTTATAATAATTTTAATCTAGAACGGTTGATTAGATATCTTAATTATAATCATTATAAATTGTTGGGGTTGAGAAAATGGGCATGAATACAATGTCAGTAATGAAAAAAACAAAACAACAGCTACATGAATCTGGGTTTAAACTGACCCCACAACGAGAAGCAACCTTGCTCGTCCTCTTAGAGAACGAAAAAGAACACTTGTCAGCAGAAGAAGTTTTCTTTCTAGTCAAAAAGAAAAACTCAGAGATCGGTTTGGCCACCGTTTATCGGACGTTGGAGATTCTAACGGATCTAAAAGTCATCGACAAAGTTAGCTTCAATGATGGTGTGGCTCGGTATGATCTGCGAAAAGAAGGAGCCAAACATTTTCATCATCATCTCCTGTGCTTAGATTGTGGAACGATCGAGGAAGTCGAAGAAGATCTGCTAAGTGAAGTTGAACAAGTGATCGAACAGCGTTACCACTTTTTTGTCAAAGATCATCGTTTGACCTTTCATGGTATCTGCCAAGAATGCTATAATAAGAAAAAAGAAAGAAAGACCGTCTGAATTGATAGACGGCTTTTTCTTTGAAGTGTCTACTGAAAAATAGACTACCGAAACCAAAGGCTATCTGATATGATAAAGAAGCATGAGGTGAGAAGGATGGAAGAAGAAATCAATGAATATCTTCGCTATTTAAGTATCGAGCGTGGATTATCGTTCAATACTCGAAAAAGTTATGAACGAGACTTGAATCAATACTTGCACTATCTAAAAGAACACGAGATAACCTCTTGGCAAACAATTGATCGATTTGTCGTCATCCAATATTTAGAAACGTTGCATGCGGAAAATAAGGCTTCTGCAACGATTACACGTATGATTACAAGTTTAAGAAAATTCCATCAATTTTTGCGACAAGAACGGTATACAGAACAAGATCCAATGCAACACATCGAGACACCGAAGAAAGCCCAAAAGTTGCCAAGTACATTGTCTTTAAAGGAAGTAGAACGGCTGATCGAAACACCTGATACATCGAAAAGTTTAGGGATCAGAGATCGCGCTATTTTAGAAGTCATGTATGCAACAGGGATGCGTGTGAGTGAGTTAGTCGGACTGAAGTTAGGCGATTTGCACTTGTCTTTAGGGCTGGTTCAAACCTTAGGTAAAGGAGATAAAGAACGAATCATTCCTTTAGGCGATTATGCGATCCAATGGTTAGAACGTTATTTGGATGAGGTTCGTCCTTTACTAGTCAAAAATCCATCTGAAAACCACGTTTTTTTGAATCATCATGGTTCAAGTCTCTCTCGACAAGGAATATGGAAAAATTTAAAACAACTTGTTCGAGAAGCAGGGATCTACAAAGACGTGACCCCTCATACATTGAGGCATAGTTTTGCGACACATTTACTAGAGAATGGGGCGGATTTACGTACCGTTCAAGAACTATTAGGTCATGCAGATATTTCAACGACACAGATCTATACACATATCACGAAAAAAAGAATGACAGATGTCTACAAGCAGCATTTCCCAAGGGCTTAGTTTATAGGATGGTGAGAAAATGTTAACACATTATCGAAAAGAAAACCGAAAAATCGCGATGGGACTATTGAGCTTTCATAAAAAGTTAAATGCAGAATCAAGTTTACTAAAAGAGATCGATACCTATGAATCTGCTGAGGATTATGAACTTTTTTTCTATACGCCAGAAGATTCTACAAATATCCAAGGAATCATTGGTGTGCATTGGAATGATAAAGATCAGATGACGATTCACGATATTTCGTTGAATCCTTCCTACCGGGGGAGAATATCGGGTTTCAAATGTTGAATGAATTGCAAGCAAAATACCCCGATGTGTTGATCCATCCAACGGATATCACAGAAGCTTATTTAAGTAGATGGATCAATGAAAATAAGGAAGAGTGAATGATGTGTCAGAAATCAATATCAAATTAGATGTCTTTGAAGGTCCATTAGATTTACTCCTTCATCTGATCCAAGATATGTCGATCGATATTTACGATATCCCGATCGCCACTATCACGGAACAATACATGAACTATATCCATACGATGAAGACGCTTGAGTTAGCTGTGGCAGGAGAGTACCTTGTCATGGCAGCAACACTGATGGCAATCAAAAGTAAGACATTATTGCCTATCCATGAAGTAAGCAATGACGAAGAAGAATTTTGGGAAGAAGATCCGCGTGACGAATTAGTCAATCAGCTGTTAGAATACCGCAAATTCAAGTATGCAGCAGAGAAGCTTACTGAAAAGGCAGAAGAACGTAGTTTGTATTTCACAAAAGAACCTTCTGCAATCGATGAGTTATTGGGGCAAGAAAAACCATTGAAGCGTGGACAAGTGAAAAAAATCGATTTATTTCAAGCCATGCAGAAAATTTTAGAACGAAAGAAATTTGCTCAAAAAGTAGAAAAAACGATCGCACCTGATGATGCGACAATCGAAGAACGAATGACATTTATCCAACAGCGCATCGTCTCTCAAAAAAATGGCTGTTTGTTCGAATCTTTTTTTGAAACGCCTTCTAGAAACGAAGTCGTCACAACATTTTTGGCGATCCTCGAATTGATGAAAAATGGACAGATCGTGGCTCAGCAAGAAAAAAATTATGAATCAATCATGCTTTATCCAGCAGTAGGAGATACACAACATGACGAAATTAAGTGAACTTGAAGCAATCTTATTTATAGTAGGAGAAGAAGGAACGACAATCGAAGAATTGAGTGCCTTACTGACCTATACACGAGAAGAAACGACTGCTTTAGTGGCAGAGTTGGCAGCTAGTTATGAAGCGAATGACAACACAGCGTTACATCTTTTTGAAACAGAAAAACAACTCGTGCTGACTACCAAAAAGGAGTTAGCGCCGATCGTCAAAAGATACGCGCAAGGGACATCGAATACCTTGTCACAAGCGGCAGTCGAAACACTAGCAATCATTGCATATAAACAACCGATCACTAGAAGTGAGGTCGAGTTGATTCGTGGTGTTCAAGTTTCTGGCGCGATTCAACGCTTGACTGCACACCAACTGATCGAAGAAAAAGGGCGAGTCGATGGACCAGGTCGCCCGATCCTTTACGGGACCACAAGTCATTTTTTAGATTATTTTGGTCTGAGATCGCTAAATGAGTTACCCGATATTCAAGATATCGAACGTTCACTGGAAGAAGACGCACCCCTTGATTTATTTTTTGATGGCGTGCATGAAGGAGAAAACATATAATGGAAAGATTACAAAAAGTAATTGCTCACGCAGGAATTACCTCTCGCCGTAAAGCCGAGGAATATATTTTGGCTGGTCGAGTAAAAGTAAATGGTCAAGTCGTCAAAGAACTTGGCGTAAAAGTTGGCAAACACGATACAGTGGAAGTCGACCAAGTGCCGATCTATCAAGAAGAATATGGCTATTATTTACTTTATAAGCCAAAAGGGGTCATTTCTGCTGTAGCAGATGACAAGGGCCGGAAAGTAGTGACAGACCTATTACCAATGGTCAAAGAGCGTATCTATCCAGTTGGACGACTAGATTATGATACTTCTGGCATACTTTTATTGACGAATGATGGTGATTTTGCGCAACGATTGACGCATCCCAAGCATGAAGTTGATAAAGTATATGTTGCCAAAGTCAAAGGAATCGCCACTAAGTCAGCGCTGAACCCATTGACAAAAGGAATCAAAATTGAAGGAAAGAAAACGTCACCTGCAAAGTATGCCATTTTATCTGTTGATCCTCATACGAATCATAGTATCGTAGAATTAACGATCCATGAAGGCCGTAACCACCAAGTAAAAAACATGCTACAAGCCGTCGGGTTACCTGTGCAAAAATTAAAACGAGAAAAATATGGCGAATTGACCTTGCAAGGTTTACGTCCTGGTGAGTATCGTGAGCTGAATAAAAAAGAAATCAGTCAGTTATTGAATCAATCAAAATAAATAACTTACTTTTTGTAAGGCTAAATACCTTGCTTTTTTGTTATGAAATAAGTATAATAAAATGGTAAACAAAAATTAGATATGGTTCGTCTTCAGGGGCAGGGTGAAATTCCCGACCGGTGGTTATAGTCCACGACCTACTTTTGCGAGTAGCTGAATCGGTGAAATTCCGATACCGACAGTAAAGTCTGGATAAAGAAGATAGAGCTTATTTGGCATACGTATGTACAAATGACTCTAACTCTATTTTCCCCTGCGAAAATAGAGTTTTTTTGTTTGTGTTTACGTGGTTGAATAGTTCGCTGAAGAGGAATCCCAACAGGAGGATTTCAACATGAAGAACACCCGAGTACAAAAAATGGTTGCGGTCGCATTATTTGCTGCAATCGGATTGGTTTTGCAATTTTTCTCATTTCCAATCATGCCAACATTTAGTTTTTTGAAAATCGATTTTAGTGATATCCCAGTTTTGATCAGCATGTTTTTATTTGGCCCGTTAGCGGGGATCGTTACCGCGTTTTTACGTTCGATCTTACATTTGATCATGACCGGTTTTAGTCCGGAGAATCTAGTTGGCGACGTCGCTAGTTTCTTTTCAACAGCGGTCTTTACTTTACCGATTTTCTACATCTTCAAAAGAAACAAATACCAAAAAGGAAAAAATCAAATTTTAGGCGTGATCAGTGGAACACTTGCACTCACCATTTTCATGAGTATTGCGAACTATTTTGTAATCACACCTCTTTATTTAACATTTTTAGGCCTAAACGCAACCCAAATGTTAGGTATGCCACTGGCAAATTACATTTTGATCGGTATTGTACCTTTTAACTTGATCAAAGGATTTATCGTTAGTGTGGCATTCCTTGTCTTACACGCCAAACTACTGCCTTGGTTGAGCAGAAAACAACACCAGTTAGAAAAACGGCATAGCGTTGTAAAATAAAAGTAAATGACTCTTTTAAAAAAAAAGACTAGGATAGCATATAATACAAAGAATACAAGTAAACTTGAAAGTAGGAATTCCTACTTTCAAGTTTTTTTTATGAAAAAGAGCATTTTCAGTTATTTATATAGAGACTAGATAGGTTATATGGGAGGGGAACAAATGACCAATCATAGGTATTCGCATAGCTAACACTTATTTTTTTAAAGTTTTTCTTAATATTTTGTTATGAAAAAAAATTCAATAACCGACATTGTGTAAGCGTTTTATAAACCGTGTCTGAGTATTTTTTGCCTTTTTGTATAAAAATGTATTTTATACGTTTTGATGTGAAATTATTCTCCTTTTGTTTGTTAGATGGACCTGATATAATAGACGACGGAAACGCTACAATTAGTATGAATAAAGCATTTCAATTAAATAATCAAAGGAGGGACAATAAACGAGGGTTTTGAATAAAATTTATCGAATCTACTAGTTATTATTTTTGTTCTTATCATCTTTTTGATAAAATACCGATGTGTCAAAGATTTTTGAAACAAGAAAGGAAGAAGAAAATGGAACAAACAACGAAGAAGAAATTTCAAATGCCTTCAGCGTACTCGGTCTTATTCATTATTATTGCCATTATCGCTGTACTTACATGGTTCATCCCAGCAGGACACTACAGTGTGGATGAAGCCGGTAATATCATTGCAGGGTCTTACGAAAGAGTCCAACAAAATCCACAAGGACTTTGGGATATCTTTATGGCTCCAGTCAACGGGATGTTGGGTGTACCAGCGGGTGAGTTAACGAAAGAAACACCTGCGGCAATTCCAATTTCCTTCTTTATCTTAATTGTTGGTGGTTTCTTAGGAATCATCAATAAAACTGGCGCATTAGATGCTGGGATCGCAACTGTTGTGAAACGCTTCAAAGGAAAAGAAAAAATGTTGATCCCTGTATTGATGCTTTTATTCGCTTTAGGTGGTTCAACTTATGGAATGGCGGAAGAAACGATTCCATTTTACGCATTATTGATTCCTGTTATGATGGCCGTCGGTTTTGATACTGTCACAGCAGTAGCCATCGTGTTGGTCGGATCTCAAGTGGGTTGTTTGGCATCAACAGTTAACCCATTTGCGACAGGAGTTGCATCACAAGCTGTTGGTATTTCAATGGGTGAAGGAATCGGGTTACGTTTCTTTATGTTCGTTGTCTTACTAGCAATCTCTATTATTTATGTGTATCGCTATGCGTCGAAGATCGAAAAAGATCCAACCAAATCTTTAGTATATAATCAGCGCGAAGAAGACATGAAACACTTTGATATCGAAGCAATCAATCGTCAAGAAATGATCACGAAGAAACAAAAACATGTCAATGTATTGTTCTTCCTTACTTTTGGTATCATGATCATTAGTTTGATTCCATGGACAACATTGAATGAAAACTTCACTATTTTTGAGTCATTGACAAATTGGTTAACTGGCCTACCTGTAATTGGAACTGTTTTAGGTAAAAACATGTTGCCTCTAGGTGATTGGTATTTCCCTGAAATCACAATGTTATTCTTAGTAATGTCAATCGTTGTGGCAATCACTTTTGGTATGAAAGAATCTGATTTTGTCAAAGAATTCTTAGCAGGTGCTTCAGACTTGATTGGTGTAGCAATCGTTGTTGCTGTTGCTCGTGGGATCCAAGTAGTGATGAACAACGGTTTGATCACAGATACGATCTTACATTGGGGAGAACAAGGATTAAGCTCATTATCATCAAGTGTCTTCTTGATCCTTACATTTATCTTCTATATCCCTATGTCATTCTTGATTCCATCAACTTCTGGCTTAGCAGCTGCTACAATGGGCATCATGGGACCAATGGGAGAATTTGCTGGTGTCGGTAAAGATCTAGTAATCACTGCTTACCAATCAGCATCTGGATTAGTGAACTTGATCACGCCAACTTCTGCTATCGTAATGGGTGCAATCGCCATTGCTCGCTTTGATATTTCCGTTTGGTGGAAATTCACTGGGAAGTTGATTGCCATCTTATTTGTTGCTATCTGTGTGATCTTAGGTGTAGCAGCAATGTTCTAATTCTAGACAAATGACAGCCAAAGTTCTATGATAAATGAAGAAACAATATCTATTGACTGAATAAAGAGACATGAATCCTTTATTCACCAAGTACGATGTATCACTTGTATGTAAGAGATCGTCGGTAGAAACAAGACCTTTGAAAAAACGAGTTACTCTGTTGATGAAATGGTGACTGAAGAATCCAGCGCCAAGAAATAAGCGACAAAACCCGAAACTTGGATTTTGGGTTTTGTCGCTTATTTCCGAAGGCGTTGGCTTTTTCACAGAAAATTTCGTGAATAGTGTCCTATTGCACTCGAGCAGATGTACATGTGGATCAAAGTAGTATTTTCTGCCGTCATCTTTTTTTTAAAATAATGAGGAGGCAAAGTTGATGAAACAATTTGTAACAGAACAACATCATGAACAAGCATTAGAATCATTAAGTGAGTTGATTAGAATTCCTTCTGTGTTGGATGAATCTGATTCTGGAGAGGGACATCCTTTTGGGAAAAAAGTTGTAGAAGCTTTAGATAAAGTGTTAGAAATCAGTGAAGGATTAGGTTTCAAAACATTTAAAGATCCCGAAGGCTACTATGGTTATGCAGAAGTAGGCTCAGGAGACGAGTTATTTGGTATCTTATGCCATATAGACGTTGTCCCTGGAGGCGATGAAAAAAACTGGGAATCTAAACCTTTTGAGCCAACGATCAAAGATGGCTGGTTAGTTGGCCGTGGCTCCCAAGACGATAAAGGACCTTCGATTGCTGCAATGTACGCAGTGAAAGCATTGATGGATGCAGGGGTAGAATTTAATACGCGCATTCGTTTCATCTTCGGAACGGACGAAGAAAATCTTTGGCGTTGTTTAGATAAATACAATGAAAAAGAAGAAGGAATCACACAAGGCTTTGCGCCAGATGCAGAGTTTCCTTTGATCTATGCAGAAAAAGGTTTGCTACAAGCTTACTTGACCGGTCCTGGCACAAATGAATTCTCTGTAAATGCTGGTGGGGCACTAAACGTAGTGCCGGATTCAGCACCTTATTCAGGTGAAAAATTGGCAGAAGTGAAAGCAGCGTTAACGAAACACAACTTCGATTTTGAAGATCAAGGTGACTCGATCACAGTGCTAGGAAAAAGTATCCATGCAAAGGATGCCGCAGAAGGTGTCAATGCGATTTCTCGTTTAGCGATCGCTTTGTCTGAAGTTTTTGATTTTGCGCCAATCAAGTTTTTAGGAGAATTAGTCCAAGAAAATGCGACTGGTGAAAAAGTAGTCGGAAAGACTGTTGACGAACAATCTGGTGAGTTGACGATGAACTTCGCTAGTTTAGAAATCACACCTGAGCAAACAAAAATCGGGGTGGACATGCGTATCCCTGTCACCTTCAAAAAAGATGAACTTGTCGAAAAACTGACAGAAAAAATCAAAGCATACGATTTATCATATGAAGAATTTGATTTCTTGGATTCATTATACGTTCCTTTGGAGAGTGAATTGATCCAAAACTTATTAGCAACGTACCGTGATATCACAGGGGATATGACTGAGCCATTTGTTTCTGGTGGAGCAACCTTTGCTCGTACGATGAACCAATGTGTCGCTTTCGGTGCAATGTTCCCTGATACACCAGACTTCATGCACCAAGCCAATGAACGATGGGAATTAAGCAGTATGTACAAAGCGATGGAAATCTACGCAGAAGCGGTTTATCGCTTGTGTGGGAAGTAAACCAATAGTTAGTTAAGAAACGAATAAGAGTCATAAAAGTAACCACCCCTATTTTGAGGAACTTTGTCAAAATAGGGGTGGTTTTTCATTGTCAGTTGTTCCTCCTTACAAAGATATCCAATAATAACATCTTACATAAAATCATTTGCAATTTTACCGTATTTTATTTAGTGTATAAGAGTATCAAATGAAAGATGACGGAAGGTGATGTTTTTGAAAATATTCAAAAGAGTCCTGATAGGATTAGTGCTCGTACTGGGATTAGGTGCTATTGGAGGTTATTTTTATTGGCAACAAAGTGTGTACGAACCATCGACTCAAGCAGAGCAATCATTTAAGCAAGGAATAGATAAAGAGGATTATTTATTATTCGAATCGCAAAAATCGGCGAAACATCCAATGGTGATTTTTTATCCTGGTGCGCTCGTCGAACCAGAAAGTTATAGTATATGGGCAGAGCAACTAGCAGAAAATGGCTATACGGTAGCCATTGCTAAAATGCCTTTTGAACTGGCGATCCTGAGTGGCAACAAAGCAGACAAAATCAGAGAGGATTTCAAAGATCAAGATTTTGTGATTGGAGGACATTCTTTAGGTGGGGTGATGGCAAGTCGTTATGCTAATGCAAATCTGGATGATGAACGATTAAAAGGTATTTATTTCATGGCAAGTTATCCGGATGAAAAGGGGACATTGGCAAAAACTGATTTACCGGTCATCAGTATCACCGGAAGTGAAGATGAAGTCATGAACCAAGAAGCAGCTGATGAAGCAAAAGCTTATTTACCTGAACAAACAGAATTTGTTTCCATCGCTGGAGGGAACCATGGCGGATTTGGTAGTTATGGTCATCAAAAAGGTGATGGTGAAGCAACAATCAGTAATGAAGACCAACAAACAGCAATCGTCACGACCATGATGAATTGGCTGAATCAAATCAAGTAAGAGCGTCACTTTTCGGACCGGCGAAAAGAAATGATCCGTTTATAATTGAAAATTTCACAAGCTGATCGGCGGATACAGACGTCTCAAAGGAAGCTCCTAGAAAAATAAGGCGTCATCCACAAAAAAATTTAAGAATCATTTTCGTGGATGACGCCTTATCACTTGAGGGGAATACGATTACCTCATCTATTTTTGTAACATAGAAAAACAAGTAGATCATCGGACAGTCCTGCTAAAAGTTAGTTGTAAGAGAGCGGTCAATTTTCTTTTTCCAATAAGATTGCTCGAACCGGACATTTTTGATAAGCTTTGGTTACGTTGGCTTCTTCTAAAGGCTGAACGAATTGTTGATGTGCTTCTGGTTCTTGTGCAAATAAGACGATTCCTTCTTCATCATAATCAAAGATATCAGGCGCCTCGATTTGACATAGACCACATGCGATACAACGTTCAGGAACTAATTTACATAATAATGACATATTCACCATCCTAACGTAAGGGGATTACTATGACTGAGTTTATTTTATCTTTATTTTCTTCAAGTGACAAGTTACGAGCAAGCTCACTCTATCAATTATTAAGTGGCAAGCGTACATCCTCGGTACTACTTTTTGGCTTTTTTCAGCGATTATTAGTTGTTCATGGTTGTTTTCCTTCACTTGAACAAGCAACGTTTGATACGCAGATCCAACAGATGATAGATGAGGGATTATTAAAGTGGGAAGACCGAGAGTTGCAACTGACGAAAAAAAGGGAAATGCGAAGAAAAAATAAATCCCTCCTTGGACTACACTATGATAAGTATGGACGTACAGCTACTGTTAGTTGGCGTTTGCTGAAATTCTATGTACAAGTCGTCTCTCACTTATCCGCCAATGAAACAGCTTATTTACCAGTAGAGACGGGTCCTTTTTATGCTTACCAAGTTAAGAGATGGTTGAAAGAAGCAACGTGTACCAAAACGGAGCTGGTTGCTCAAGTATCAAAGGAACTTTCTACTATTTTTACTCTGATGCCAGACGAACAAGCGAACTTCTTAGCGAACCAATTTTCTGGTAAAAAGCAAACAGGCTTACTCGCGTACCAACTGACTACCCTTGAAGATGGCACAGCTCAGCAATTATTCCAAGATCAGTGTATCCATCGCTTATTAGCGATTATCGAACAGCATTCAGATTTCTTATTATACGATTTGCTTGCACCGTTGCTTAGACAAAATTATAATCAAAGCATGTTGACGACGAGAGCATTGATTTTATCTGGGGATTCGGTGGAGCAAGTGATGGTGAAACGAGGACTGAAGAAAGGCACGATCAATGACCATTTGATTGAGTGGGCCATCTTTTTTGATGATTTTCCTTTTGAACGCCTGATCCACTCCGAGACAAGAAGATCTTTAGCTTCGTTGGATCGACCACTTCTTACGCTCAGATATAAAGATCTTGAAGGACAAACGATCGATTACGGAGAATTTCGTTTGGCACAAATCGAGGCATTTAAAGGAGGGGATAAAAATGGATTTGCTTGATCCATTGAAACAGTACTTTGGTTTTACCTCTTTTCGCCAAGGACAGGAAGAGATCATTTCCACCTTATTGAATCAGAAAGATGTTTTAGCGATCCTGCCAACTGGTAATGGCAAAAGTTTATGTTATCAGTTGACTGGCTATTTGCAAGATGGGATGGTATTGATCGTTTCTCCGTTACTCTCTTTGATGGAAGATCAAGTAGGGCAATTGCAAAAACGAGGGGAGAAAAGGGTGGTTGCCTATAATAGCTTACTCACTAGAAGTGAGAAACAGTATGTGTTAGCTCATTTATCCGAATATAAATTTGTCTTTGTCAGTCCCGAGATGTTGCAGCAACCGGAAGTGCTTCATGCCCTGAAGCAACAAAAAATCTCGTTGTACGTAGTCGATGAAGCTCATTGCGTGTCACAGTGGGGCATTGATTTTCGACCTGAGTATCAATCTCTCGGAAGAGTCGCAAAAGAATTAGGATCACCAACTACTTTAGCTTTGACGGCAACAGCCACGCGACCGGTACAAGAAGAGATCGAACACATTCTCTTTCGCACACAACCTGCCCTCGTCAAACATTCAGTTAATCGAGAAAACATCTCATTATTTGTCTTTCATACAGATGAAAAAGACCAGCAATTACGTCAGTTGATGGCACAAGCAGACGGAGCAATGATCATTTATTGCGCGACTAAAAAAGAAGTCGAACGTCTTTATCAACTGCTTCGCAAAGACTATGCTGTGGGGTATTATCATGGAGGGCTAGATGCCTCACAACGCCGCCAACTTCAACAACAATTCAGTCAAAATCAACTGCAATTTTTGATTGCGACGAATGCATTTGGTATGGGAATCGATAAAGCAGACATTCGGTATGTCATCCATTACGATCTACCAGATAGCCTGGAAAATTATATGCAAGAAATTGGTCGAGCAGGCAGAGATCAACAACCAAGTAGCGCTATCTTACTTTATCAACCAGGGGACGAAGGGATCCATTACTTTTTCCAACAATTATCTAAAGAACAACGTCAGATTTTCGAAGAACATCTGTCAACTGGGCAAACAGAGGCGCCCCAGTTCGATGAGATCCAGCAAAAATGGCTGATGCTGGTAAATGAAATGCAAAGTCCTGATACATGGCTTCTGCAATTAAAAAAACAAGAACAAGTGAAAATCAAGCAACTACAGCAGATGCTTGCTTATATCCATACAACATCATGTAGACGAGAACGTCTGATGGATTATTTCGGTGAAACCCTCAAAGAAAAACCTGAAAAATGTTGTGATCGAGATGGTGCGTCCTTATTTCTTTCTGAAACTGGACATACTAGTCCAACCGTAGAAGCAACAGACTGGCAAACCATTTTACTAAATTTATTTTAAAAAAATGGTGCGAGGTATTTTTTTCGTACAATCAAGATTATCCTATGGTATAATAACTAGGAAAGAATTTAGGAGGTCAATAAGGTGAGTAGAAAAGATAGACATCAATCATCAGAAAATAACGAAACACAAGAACCATGGGAGCAACCAATTTACGATACAGAGGATGAAGCATCTTCAAGAAGTACGCAAAGACAGCAAAAGAAAGGGAACACCCTGTTCTTATCGCTATTTTTGATTTTATTAGTTTTATGTATTGCCATTCCGGCAGGAGCTTACTTCTGGATCAGAAACGGATCAAGTAATAGTGCGACCGCTGCATCTTCTTCCTCTACGACTTCATCGATCGTAGAAAGTTCAACTGTAGAATCAACTGTAGAATCGACGGCAGTTTCTAGTGAACCAACTTCTGATACACAATCAGTTGCTGGAGAAACAACACCCACGAGTGCTGTGACACCAGAAACAACACCATCTTCAACAGTAACAGAGCCAGAACAAACAACACCAAGCAGTGTGGCTCCACAAGAAACAACACCTACTTCAACACCAGAGGCAGGCACAGGTGTTTCAGGCTCAACCACAGTCGTTCAAGCGGGTGAAGGTCCTAGACAAGTAGCAGAACGCGCAGGCATTACAGTCGACCAATTGTTCCAATTGAACGGAATCGATCCAAACAACTACATGTTATATCCAGGACAAGAACTTAGAGTCCAATAAATGGAGTTAAAAAGATAATACTGAAGAGTTGTTTTTCCTCAGAGTATCTTCATAAAATGTAATTAAATAAGGAGCAGTGGCTTGAGCCACAGCCCCTTTTTTTTGAGAAAAGGGAGTTTATGAAAAATGACACGAATTAGTATCGCAATTGACGGTCCTGCCTCTTCAGGCAAAAGTACGGTAGCTAAAATCATCGCAAATGAATTGAACTATATTTATACAGATACGGGCGCGATGTATCGTGCAGTCACTTACTTGGCAATCAAACATCACATTGCTTTTTCAGATGAAACAGAGTTAGTCGATTTGATCAACAAACACCCGATTTCATTTGAGCAAATGGCGGATGGACAACATGTCTTTGTAGCTGGGCAAGACGTTACTTCAGATATTCGACAACCAGACGTTACACGAGCGGTCTCTGAAGTAGCTGCGCATTCAGAAGTACGCGAAGCTCTTGTTGCGATCCAGAAAAAAATCGGTGAAGATGGTGGTGTCGTCATGGATGGTCGAGATATCGGTACCGCTGTTTTACCAAAAGCCGAAGTGAAGATTTTCTTGGTAGCCAGCGTATCTGAACGGGCACAAAGACGACACAAAGAAAACCTTGAAAAAAATATTCCAACAGACTTAGAAGAATTGACAAAAGAAATACAAGCACGTGATGAATATGACTCTACTAGAAAAGTTTCACCCCTGAAGCAAGCAGAAGATGCGATACGGATCGATACAACCGGTAAAACGATTCAAGAAGTTGTCCAAGCGATCAAAGAAGTGATTCAACAAAAAGGATATTTTCTTGACTAAATAGAAAAAAAGCGAAGAATCCGACCATTTTAATGGAAAACAAACGAAATCGCTTTATTTTTTTTAAATAATCAATTAAACTATAGGCAGTACCGTAGTTAACGGCAGAATGTTGGTTAGGAGGACAAGTGTTATGACAGAATTTGAACAAAATCAGACAGATAACAACCAATCTATGGAAGATGCAATGAATAGCGTTCAAGAAGTGAGCGTTGGCGATGTCGTCAAAGGAGAAGTTTTAGTTATTGAAGACAAACAAGCCATCGTTGGAATCGAAGGAACGGGTGTTGAAGGCGTAGTTCCTGCAAAAGAATTATCTACTTTACCGGTTGAAGATATCAACGAAGTGGTAAAGGTTGGCGATACGTTAGATCTAGTCGTGATCAGCACGATTGGTAAAGACAAAGAAAACGGAAGTTACCTTTTATCAAAACGACGCTTAGATGCGAAAAAAGTTTGGGAGGATATCGAAAAAGATTTCCAAGCTGGAAACATCATCGAAGCACCAGTGACAAATGTAGTTAAAGGTGGTTTAGTTGTCGATGTCGGTGTTCGTGGATTTGTTCCGGCATCAATGGTAGAAGATCATTTTGTCGCTGATTTTTCTGAATACAAAGGAAAAACGATGACATTCAAAATCGTTGAAATCGAACCATCAGAAAATCGCTTGATCCTTTCACACAAAGCAGTCGTTGAAACAGAAAAAGAAGCACAGAAAAAAGAATTACTATCAACTATCCAAGAAAATGACGTGATCGAAGGACGCGTTGCTCGTATCACAGATTTTGGTGCGTTTGTTGATTTAGGCGGCATCGATGGATTAGTACACGTTTCTGAGATTTCTCACGGACATGTTGCTAAACCCGGTGATGTTTTAGCTGTTGGCGATGAAGTGAAAGTCAAAGTTCTTTCAATCAATCCAGAACAAGGACGTATCTCATTATCGATCAAAGACACATTGCCTGGACCTTGGACAGATATCGAAACAAAAGCTCCAGTAGGCGCTGTACTTGAAGGTAAAGTGAAACGATTAACTAGCTTTGGTGCCTTTGTTGAAGTATTCCCAACAGTGGAAGGGCTTGTCCACATCTCACAAATCTCACATAAACACATCGCGACACCACATGAAGTGTTGCATGAGGGCGATGATGTCCAAGTGAAAGTTTTAGAAGTCAATCCAGAAGAGCATCGGATTGCATTAAGTATCAAAGCATTAGAAGAAAAACCTGCTTCTGATAAAGAACCAAAAGAAGTTGAGTCTTATGAGTTACCTGAAGAAAACACAGGATTTACAATGGGTGACATCTTAGGCGAAGCCTTAAAAGGGGAAGTAGAAGAAACAGCAACAGATGATTCTGAAAAATAAATGAATGATCGTTCCCGAAGCGCGAATTTACAGCATCAAGGGAAGTTGTACATGTGTAAAACAAGTGGTCTGGGGATTACGCCCCAGACCATTTTCTTTTGTAATAGGCAGTGATCCAGAAAAATACTTGAATGTTCACCGATCTAAGCTTGAAAGTTCGCGAAGTATTCGGTACACTAAGTGAGATTGGAAACATGTGAGGAGGAAAAAATATGGCAAATCCAACAATTGCAATCGTTGGTCGCCCAAACGTCGGTAAGTCGACGATTTTTAACCGTATCGCCGGTGAGCGTATTTCGATTGTCGAAGATACTCCAGGAGTTACTCGTGATCGTATTTATGCTAAAGGGGAATGGTTAGGTCGTGATTTCAGTATTATTGATACTGGTGGGATCGACTTAGGCGATGAACCATTTATGGATCAAATCAAGCACCAAGCAGAAATCGCAATCGATGAAGCAGACGTAATCGTCTGTGTCGTCAGTGGCCGTGAAGGCATCACTGATGCAGATGAAGTCGTAGCAAAAATTTTATATCGCAGCAATAAACCGGTGATCTTAGCCGTTAATAAAGTCGACAATCCTGAAATGAGAAACGATATCTATGAATTTTATGCACTAGGTCTAGGTGATCCTTACCCTGTATCTGGAAGTCATGGATTAGGGATCGGCGACATCTTAGATGAGGCAGTGAAATTCTTTGATGAAGAAGCAGAAGAAGAAGAGGATGATACCATCAAATTCAGTTTGATCGGTCGCCCGAATGTAGGGAAATCTTCCTTGATCAATGCGATCCTAGGTGAAGACCGAGTGATTGTTTCGGACATCGAAGGAACGACGCGTGATGCTATCGATACGCACTTCGTCTCAGAAGACGGTCAAAAATTCATGATGATCGATACAGCTGGAATGAGAAAACGTGGGAAAGTTTATGAAACCACAGAAAAATACAGCGTGATGCGTGCCATGCGTGCGATTGACCGTTCAGACATCGTGTTAATGGTCTTGAACGCAGAAGAAGGCATCCGTGAACAAGATAAACGAGTAGCTGGCTATGCGCATGAAGCTGGCCGTGGTGTGATCATCGTTGTCAATAAATGGGATCTAGTAAAAAAAGAAACGAATACGATGCGTGACTTCGAACAAGAGATCCGTGAAGAATTCCGTTACTTAGACTATGCGCCGATTCTGTTTGTTTCAGCTGTGACTAAGCAACGATTAGAACGTTTGCCTGAAATGATCGAAGAAGTGAGTATGAACCAAAACTTACGTGTTTCTTCAGCAGTCTTGAATGATGTGATCATGGATGCCGTAGCGATCAACCCGACACCGACAGATAAAGGTAAACGATTAAAGATTTTCTATGCCACACAAGTTGCAGTTAAACCGCCAACCTTTGTTGTTTTTGTTAATGAAGAAGAATTGATGCATTTCTCTTATGAACGTTTTTTGGAAAATCAAATCAGAAAAGCATTTACGTTTGAAGGAACTTCGATCCGAATTATTCCACGTCGAAGAAAATAGGCATTTTACCATAGTAGTCCGTTTTTTTCAAAAAAAATAAGCATATTTTTGTATTACGTTTTTATGACTAAAAAAAGCGGTTAAATAATGCCAAAAACCTTGCTATTAAGCGATTCATATGATATCGTGATAACAGAATATTGAAACTTAATCAATATTTCTTATAAACTTCTGGACCACTCAGAAAGTTTTTAAACTAAAATGATGTTCCTATCATATCTCTTGTTGGAGGAGGTGAATCTATCCATGGCAAATAAAGCAGAATTAATCGAAAAAGTTGCTTCAGCTACAGATTTAACTAAAAAAGACGCAACTGCAGCAGTTGACGCTGTATTTTCAACTATCCAAGATGCTTTAGCTAACGGCGAAAAAGTTCAATTAATCGGTTTTGGTAACTTTGAAGTACGCGAACGCGCGGCTCGTAAAGGACGTAACCCACAAACTGGTGAAGAAATCGAAATCCCAGCTAGCAAAGTACCTGCATTTAAACCAGGTAAAGCATTGAAAGACGCTGTTAAATAAGACAGTTGAAAAAGCGCTTGTGGCTACGGCTACAGGCGCTTTATTTTTTATATAGATGGATAAAAGAGGCGGAAAGCAGTAGAAAGGCAACAACCAAATAGTTCAGCAACCAAATGGAACTCGTTACATACCAAATAAAAGAATAGAGTTGATCAAAAAGGCATGGGTTCATTCACTCGTTTTTCTTATTCTTTTTTTATTTTACTTACTAATGGTAAAATAAAAGAAAAGGGGAGGGCAACATGGAGTTATCCTATCGCTACCAACAAGAAGAAACAACAATCTTTTATGGGGAAACATTTGTCAGTCAGTTGAAAAATGAATCGATTGATCAAGCGATTCTTTTTTTAACGAACCAACGTTATTATGATCTATACGCTGAGAAAATGACACAGTCATTCACGAACAAGTTAGCGATTGATTGGTATATTTGTGGCAATACGCAGTGTAATCAATTATCTGAATTGCATAGCCTCTTGTCCTATGCGAGACGCTATCCTGAAAATCGACCGCTTTTAGTAATAGGTTTTGGCAATGAGGGAATTATGGAGTTGGCGGGCTTCTTTCAAAAACATACGTATCTTCAGACTACACTTTGGTTGATCCCCGTCTCGATCCGCTCCATGGCACGGGCACTTAATCCTCAATGCGAGATTTTACATGGGTCGAACGAATCGGCTCTTCAAACGACGAACCTTCCAGAACGGATCATTTATGATCGGACGATCAGTGAAAAACAAATCGAAGGGAAACAAATCGATTTTTTGATTTTTATCTGTTGTGGGTTAGTCTGTGATCATCCGTTTCTTCAAAATCTTTACAAAAATTATCCGAATCGCGAAAAATTATTCAATCGTCCTTTTGCTGGCATGTTAGAAGAAATCATTTATTTTTATCAAGAAGACGCTGAACAAGTGGCAAATTATGGTAAACTATTTGAGCAAGCTTTTTATCTGACTGAAAATAGTCATTTGCTTTCCGCCAGTATGAAAAAATTTTTAGGTATCTTGATGCAACTTATCTGGAATTCAGAAATCAAGTCGCTTTCTTTCCAATTGAAGAATTTTTTTATCTGGCTGCAGCATCTAGGTTATCCAATTATTTGGCCTGAAGAGATATCAAAAATGGATTATCTAGAAAATGTGCTGGTTTTAGCAGAAAAGAGCAAAAAAATTCTCGTTTTGGAAAAAATTGGTATAATAGATGGATATCAATTGCCAAACGAGCAAGAACTATTGAAAACAATGGCGTCCTATGAAAGGATCGTTCAAGAGATTAGAGGGATTTAGATGATGACAAATAGTGAAAAAATGCTACAAGCATTAGCAGACGAAAATTTGACAGAAGCAATTGAATATTTGGCAAAGGCGCTCCAAGAAGATCCGGCTGATGTGTTACATGAGTTAGGAGAAGAATTATTAGCCATCGGTTTCTTAGAAGAAGCAAAAGCAATTTTTGAACATCTGCTAACTGTATCGCCTGAAAATGATGAATGGAATATTCCGTTGGCAGAGATCGCTATCGAAGACAATGAGATCGATCAGGCATTTGACTATTTAGAAAAAATCCAGCAAGATAGTGAGTACTATCCACAAGCACTATTAGCAATCGCTGACTTGTACCAAGTAATCGGTATTCCTGAAGTAAGTGAAGCAAAATTGAAAGAAGCAGCGAAGCTATTACCAGAAGAACCATTGATTCAATTTGCATTGGCTGAATTGTATTTTTCAGTTGACCGTTTCAATGAAGCTTCCGCACTTTACGAAATGTTGTTAGCAAATGGTATAGAAGAAATTTCTAGTATTTCCATGCAAGAACGCTTAGGACAATCGTTGAGTATGCAAGGGGATTTTGAAGCAGCAATCCCACCACTGGAAGCAGCTTTAGCCGAAGAGCGGACAGATGATCGTTTGTTCCAATTAGCGTTCACGAATCTACAATTACATGAGAACGAAAAAGCTATCAATTATTTGCAAGAGTTACGGGAATTGAATCCACAGTATCAATCCTTATACCTTTATCTAGGTCAGGCCCTTCAAGAAGAAGAGATGATCGAAGAAGCACAACAAGTCTTAGAAGATGGTATCAAAGAGAATCCATTCCAAGTAGAACTTTATCACCTAGCTTCGGAAAATGCCTTTCGTCTACATGACAAAGAAAAAGCAGAGAAGTTACTACTTGATGCCTTGAACGTCGGCGACAAACAAGATGAAACGTTGTTGACGTTGAGTAATCTTTACTTGGATCAAGAACGTTATGAAGACGTTGTTCAAACAGTCAACCAAATGGAAGAAGTTGCTAATCCATATGCAGAATGGAACCTCGCTCATGCCTATAATCAATTAGAAGATTTTGCGGTAGCAGCAGTCCACTATGAACAAGCAGCCCACGAATTAGATCATGAGCCAGATTTCTTGAAAGAATATGCTTTATTCTTACGTGAAGAGGGCCAATTAGCAAAAACACGAGAATTATTGGAACAATATTTAACTTATGAACCAGGGGATATGGAGGTATTGTCGCTATTAGATGATTTAACAGAGAGGTGATGAATATGTTGATTGATGTTAAAGAAAAGAAGAATTTCTTAACTTGGATGGTTAACCATGTCTCTTTCAGTCGTAGAGAAGTATTTTGGATTTTGAACTATCTGGCAAATCATGAAGCAATCTTACACAATGTGCGTTTTGTTGAAGGTGCAAACTTAACAAGACGTGGTTTACAGATCACCGATCTTTCCTATGAAGGTGAGCCGATGAAGCTATTTTTAGATGGAAAGGAATTTACTGACACTGATCAGATCTTCCACGAAATCCGTCTGAATTGGAAAAATCCACTCTATGTCGAATGCCTTTTTGAAAATGCGTGGCAAACGAAAGAATATTTAGAAATCATCGAAGATAACCCGTTAGCCTCATGGGAAGATGCAATCAGCGAAGAATCAACAGAATTAATCGAGCATTATTTCCAAGAAAAAGAGCAAGCAGCTAAACTAAACATGCTTTACCAACAGATCGATCAGGCATTAGAAGAAGGCGATAAAGATGCGTTTCTTGAACTATCTGATGAAGTGAACCGCATGATTCTTCAAGCGCCACAGAAGAGTAAGAGCTGAGTGTGGGGAAAGCTGACCAGGGAAAAGTAACATTATGATAAGTAAGTAACTATAGTGAAAATATATATAATAAAGTCTAGGCTTCCTTCCGAGTAATATTCGTAAAGGAAGCCTAGTTTTTATTAAGTTTTTTGGTCAACAAAAAATGGATTTCAATAACAAAATTTCTTAAAAAGCTTATTATAATCAAATTTGTTCCAGAATATCTCTGGTCGCTTCCCTAAATTCCTTTGGTTGATCCGTATGAACGAAATGTCCAGAGATCTTTACATATTCTAGATTTTTGGAAGGTGCGTTGATCTGTTAGAAATGTATACATATTTGATTCCAGTGATATTTTCAGATAGTAATATAGGCTCTCTTAAATATTATCAGTTATATTTTAAATAGTTCATCTATCTTTCATTCTGTGCAAAAAAATATGAAACGATAAAGCTATTGATCAAAAAAAGATGTGACATAAGTATCCAGCTATGGGAAATAAGCGTGGATCCCAAAAATTTGAAGAGCCATTTTCGTTTTTCACGCTTATTTATGAAGGTAAGCTTGTGGAGCACCATATATTCGGTTTTAGGAAGTACAAAAGGCCTAATCGCCCAGGTACTTCTGAATGAACTGAGAATATCTCTAAGTAGACATGTGCAACTCCTTGATCATGAAGTACGCAGAACTACGTTATTCTATATACGTAGAAAGCTTCAGTATCAGGTTGATTGATTCAAAATCATTCTGTTATTTTTTTAAATCGCCTCGTTTGTGGTTTAAGATAGGTAAAGCCTTCTCCTTCTACTTCATGGACATTTAGAATTGAAAGAAAGGCATGTTCGTCAATTTCATGAATGATCCGTTTTACTTCGTTTAATTCCCTGGCACTTACCACCATATAGATCATTTTTTTATCGACACCAGAAAAGCCACCTTCTCCATGCAAGAATGTGACACCACGTTGTAAGCCGGTCATCAATAAAGGTGCAATTTCCTCACTTTTATTTGAGACTACCAGAATCCCTTTGGCAGAGTAACCACCATCAAGGATAAAATCGATGACACGACTAAATACATAGGAAGCGATTAACGTGTACATCATCCGCTTCAAATCGATATAAGTTAATGAAGCAAGTAAAACGATGACATCAAAAGCTAAAAGGGAACGTCCCATAGAGATTCCATGATTTTTTTCAAGTATCCGAGCGATGATGTCACTTCCTCCTGTAGTACCTCCCATACGATAAACGATCCCGCTGCCGACTCCGGCAATCAGTCCTGCAAGTAAAGAGACGATCAGTAAATCATGCTCTAAGTTGATTTGTAAGGGAATCCTTTGCCAAATCCATAAGAAGATAGAAAGCGAGACAGTGCCTAAGACAGTATACGCGAGTGCGCGTTTTCCTAAGATTTTTCCGCCTAGTAGGATCAATGGAATATTGATCAATAAAGTAGAATAAGCTGGATCGATATGAAAAAGAGCACGCAAAATCAGGGTAATACCTGAAACTCCACCCTCGGCTAGCTGGTTTGCGATATTCAAATAGACTAGTCCAAAAGCATAAATACTTGTTCCTAAAATAATAAAAAAAACTTCTTTCATTGTTTTCAATGATGTCATCGAATCCCCACTTTCTACTATATGATATGATTCATTGTGCAACAAGCGGTAAATCCTAGATATAGACCTAGGGATTAGGAAACTGGTTCTTCATTTTTATAGTTATAGAATAGACCAAGTTGGCTTGATGCTAAGAATTTATTAAGTATACCTAACATAATGTAGCATGTATTCTTTGTTTTCACAATTGCACTTCTTGCGGTTTTGCTGTAAAGTTTTTTAGGAAGAGATGATTGGAGGGTTCTTAATGAAAGAAGAGCGTTCACTAAAAAGTATGCAAGAAGAGGTCGATGCGTACATCCAACAATTTAAAGTTGGGTATTTTTCGCCATTGGCGCAAATGGCACGTCTGACCGAAGAAGTAGGTGAATTGGCACGAGAGGTCAATCATTCATATGGCGAAAAAAGTAAAAAAGCAACAGAACCTAGTAATTCAGTGGCAGAAGAATTAGGCGATGTTCTATTTGTAACAATGATCATGGCAAACTCGTTAGGAATTGATTTGACGACGGTATTTGAAAAAAATATGGAGAAGTTCAATCGAAGGGACCATCATCGTTTTGCCCGAAAAGATGAGGAACAGTGAGAGGATAGAAGGAGTAAAAATGAGACTAAATGAATTACCGATCGAATATAAAAAAGCAATTCCAGTAATAAGAAAAATTGAGGCAGCTGGATTTGAGGCGTACTTTGTTGGTGGTAGTGTGCGGGACACGTTACTCGGACAAAAAATTCATGATGTAGATATTGCTACTAGTGCGTTTCCAGAAGAAATCAAGCAGTTGTTTCCAAAAACGATCGATATCGGGATCGAACATGGAACGGTTCTCGTCTTCCATGAAGAGGAGCAATATGAGATCACGACATTTCGTACGGAATCGACTTATCAAGATTATCGGCGTCCTGATAGTGTTTCATTTGTTCGTACACTAGAAGAGGATCTAAAGCGCAGAGACTTTACGATCAATGCTTTTGCTTTGAAAGAAGATGGTGAGATCATTGATTTATTCGACGGGTTAACTGATTTAGAAAATCACGTCTTACGAGCAGTTGGACGACCTTTCGAGCGATTTCATGAAGATGCTTTACGAATGATGCGTGGGCTTCGTTTTGTGAGTCAGTTAGGGTTCAAATTGGAAGAAGAAACGGCCAAGGCGATCGAAGACAACCATGCGTTATTGGACAAAATCTCTGTTGAGCGAATGAATGTTGAATTTATCAAAATGCTTTTAGGGGATTTTCGTAATCATGGCTTGGCCGCATTTGTCGAAACAAAATGTTACATCTATTGTCCACAATTAAAAGAAGATGGTGAGGCGTTATTAAGATTTGCCGATTTACCATCTATTCCATTAAAAAAAGAAAGTCAAGCTTGGGCATTATTACTCAATCAACTCGGTCGATCTGAGCAAGAGGTGGCACCTTTCTTAAAAGCATGGAAATGTTCCAACCAAATGATTCGAGAAGTCCAACGTTTGGTCAAAGGATTGGCGAAGCGACAAGAACGACGATTAACACCATTGGAGATTTATCATCTTGGAAAAGACGCATCGTTGGATGTGGAAGAATTGATGATTTACTTCCAACAAACCCCTGACACAACAACTGTGCTAGACATCTATCATGCACTTCCTATCAAGACAATGGGTGAGTTGGCGATTGATGGCAAGGTGTTATTAGCTACGAGTGAAAAAAAACCAGGTAAATGGGTCAGTGAAGCGTTAGCACTTGCGGAGTCAGCGGTAGTGAACGGACTGGTACAGAATGAACAAGCTGCATTATTAACCTATCTGAAAGAGCAACAAGGTTAGTCAACGAAATCGTGACAATCACTAATTACGTCTGTTTGGCGGGCTAATCATATACTGACATGGCTAAAGTAAGGGCATGAGAGTTATCTATAGAAGCGTTTGGCTTTTTTGTAGGATGTTTCTCATGTCCCTTTTCTCTTTTAGAGGAGGATTGTTATCAAAAAAGCTGACAGAAAAGCAAACATGAGAGATGACCGCTTTTGTTGTTTTATGCTAAACTAGTAATGAAACAGAATATAATGCGTCAAAAAAGGAGATTTTTTTAATGAGCAAAGAAATGACAGCGCTAAAATTTTATTTCCGTAACGGCGAAACATGGACGATCAATCGTCGTCACATCGGCGACCTTTGGATCAAACAAATCACGACAAGTTTTGGTCGTATCAATGGGAGTGAATTTATTGAGATCCATCCATGTGCCGGTTTTAAAATCGAAATCTTCCATGAGGGAGATTCAGTAGCTACTCATGATATCAATCTAGGTGGTTTGGAAATGGGTATGTTTAATCGTGCTTTGAAATATGAAGATATTGAACGTATGGAAATCTTGTATCGCAATGGTACACCTGATCTAGTATACTTCCCTTACTTGGACAAAGGAACAGAGGGATTAGATAATCAATATCAATCAACAAAAATCAGTGAAAAAACTGGTAACTTATACATTGTGATCAACCCAGAACAACGTGTTGACGATGTTTATGGCGAATATTTCGAATAAGAGCGAATGACGTTTAAAAATAGCACATGCAAAACTTTTGAATAGGTTTTGCATGTGTTTTTCTTTTGTCTTTATTTTACGATTACAGTTGATATTTTATAGTGATTGGACTAGAATGAGTTTCTGGAATTGAAACGAATACTTCATCCTAAAAGTAAAAAGGTTTTAGTTGCATTCTAAAAACTTTTTGCTATAATTGGTGCAGTTTGAATATAGGAGATCTTGAAAATGAGAGAGAGTTTTGAAGAACAAAAGAAACGACTGGTTGATCACTATGGTACTTTTTCAATGGAAGATCGTCGCCAGATCTTATGTAAGTTGCGTAAAAGGAATATCTTGATGTATCGTCAATTAGGCCGCTTGAAACACGAATTGCTCCGTTTAGAATCAAAACGTGTGCAATGTGAGTTAGATGGTCGGGTGACCCAAGCGGAAATTGTTGAAAACAAAATTTTAAAGAAAAAAGAGCAATATTTGAAAGTTCTTGCACAAAATAAAAAATAAAGGGGATCAAGCATGGAATTTGCAGAGTTAGTGATTGTTTTTGCAGTCACGATCACGCTATCCAACATAGCAAGTCGTATCTTGCCAATGATCCCTGCACCACTGATCCAAATATTTCTTGGCGTGGTTTTAGGATTGACCGAATGGGGTGAATCCATCAATTTTGAACCTGAATTATTTTTAGTGATGATCATCGCCCCCTTGCTTTTTAGAGAAGGAGAAAAAGCGGATATCGCCTCGATCCTGAAAAATTTCGATACGATATTGTTTCTCGCTTTTGGTGGGGTGATCTTGACTTTGATTGGCGTTGGAGCAACGTTATCATTTCTGTTGCCCAGTGTCCCTTTAGCCGCGTGTTTCGCTTTTGGTGCAGCACTAGGTCCGACAGATGCGGTGGCAGTCAGTTCGCTTTCCAATCGTGTGAACATTCCGAAAAAAGCCATGCA
The DNA here is from genome assembly GCF_013394305.1 of Enterococcus mundtii. NCBI lineage: Bacteria > Bacillati > Bacillota > Bacilli > Lactobacillales > Enterococcaceae > Enterococcus > Enterococcus mundtii. Next base: position 2,785,679 of record NZ_AP019810.1, read on the forward strand.
TATTTTAGAAGGTGAAGGGTTACTGAATGATGCTTCTGGCGTAACAGCCTTCCAATTTGCCTTAGCTGCTTTGATCACTGGGACGTTCTCTGCGGTAAACGCAGGCGTTACACTGATTTTATCAAGTATTGGCGGGGCAGTAGTCGGCTTTTTGCTTGTCTGGGTAAAAAGAAAAATCATTGGTTTGATCGAGAAAGCATCGGCACGTGACGTAACAGGCTACTTATTGATTGAATTGTTGTTGCCTTTCTTAGCGTATGTTTTAGCCGAAGTCTTTCATGTTTCAGGAATTATTGCAGCAGTGGTTGCAGGGGTATTACAAGCCTCAGGATTTAAAAAAATCTCAGTCTTTGATGCGGAGTTGTCAACTTTATCGAATAGTACATGGACAACGATTGCTTTCACATTGAATGCGCTGGTATTTATATTTTTAGGAATTGAACTGACACAAGTCTTTACACCAGTTTGGGGAGATGGACTGTATTCGAATAGTTTGTTGCTAATGATCATTTTATTGGTTTCAATCATGCTGTTCGTCATACGCTTCGTTTCAATCAGCTTATTTTATATGTTTAAGGGCGGTTTTCAAAGTTTCAAAAAACAACTGAATGAAGTCTTGATCTTAACTTTTGGGGGTGTAAAAGGAACAGTCAGTTTAGCGACTATTTTTATTTTACCATTCACGATCAATCAAATGGCATTCAATCAACGATCATTGCTCTTATTTTTAACGGCAGGGGTTATTTTGGTCACGTTGATTATCGGGATCATTGTATTGCCAATGTTGACTGAAACAGAAGAAGCAGCGACAACTGATTTAAAAGCTTTGATGATCTTGGAAGAAGTGATTGAAACACTACGCTTAGAAAAAGAAGCGGAAGAACCAGGATCAAAAGCTTATTTAGCGATAGAAGCAGTGATTGAGACTTATCAAGAAAGAATCAGTGAGCTTTATTTATCTGATTTGAGTGGAGATGAAAAGCAAGAAGTCCAAGAAATCCAAGCGTTGATTTTATCGATTGAGCGAGATGGCTTGGATGAAAGATATCGTTCTGGGAAGTTGTCTTCTAATGGCTATCGCTTTTATTCAAGATTCCTAGCTAACTTTGAACAGTCGATCACAAGTCAAATTTTGTCATTCATTGGATTTTGGTTTATTGTGGTACGCCGATTGATGCGGATCGTTCTCCACCCCAAAATGTTTTGGCAAAGACGGCAAAGTGATCGCCAAACTATGATCTCTGATAAAGACATTCAGGAAATTCGAGAGACGTATCAAAAGAATACGCAATTGATCATCGAAAGTTTGGAGAATCTAACGGACGTTTATGATGATACGATGATCGGATTCTTTATCGAACAACGAAAAGCTCAGGGGATTCGGATGATGAGTGGTAATCTGATTTCCACTTGGATGATCCAACAAGATCGTTTGTTTACGAAGAAGATGCTAAGAGGTTACTATTTAGAAAGAAAAGTCATTGATGAATATGAAGTCGCAGAAACGATCACGACTTTTTCTGCGAATCAATATAGACGAAATATCAATCTGTTGGAGTCCTATACAATGAATCAACCGACAGATCGTTTTTCATTTCGCTTTGCGTTCCAAGCGAAAGCAAAGAAATTTCAATTGAAACAAGACCAAAAGAGGAAGTTGTGACAAAGCACAGCTCCTCTTTTTTTTTGAGGTTGTGACAGAAGTCATTTAACCTTAATAATTAAGTTCATCCAGGAAGTCAGGTTTTTGAATCCTGTGTATTTGGTTATATGAAGTGAGAGAACACGTATCTTCAATGCTACCTAAAAAAAAGAATATTCGAAAAAAACTATCTTTTAAACAATTGTTTTATGTTACAATATCCAAGATAAGGGGGGAGTACTGGTGAAAGAGCTAAAAATAACTGACCTCAAAAAAACATATGGAGAAAAAGAATTATTTAATCAGATCTCCTTTTTGATCCATGAACATGATCGCATCGGTTTGATTGGTACCAATGGAACTGGTAAAACAAGTCTTTTGAATATCATCGCTGGACTTGACAGTGGAGATGGTGATCAGCAGACAGTTTTTTATCCGAATGATTACCGTATCGGTTATTTATCACAAACCGATTCATTTGCAGAAAATGATACGGTCTTACAAGCTGTTTTTCAAGGGAATAGTCCATTGATCCAGACTGTACGACTCTATGAGGAAGCCTTGATTGCATTAGCTGAAAATGGCGATGATGAAGCAGTCCAAAAACGCTACGCATTGGCAGAAGAGCGAATGAATAAAGAGGACGCTTGGACGACGGATACAAATGCCAAGATCATTTTGCAAAAACTAGGGATCAGTCAATTAGAAAAGAAAATCGGTGAGCTTTCGGGTGGACAAAAAAAACGTGTCAGCTTAGCACAGGTTTTGATCGATGAACCTGATCTTTTATTACTTGACGAGCCGACAAACCACTTAGATTATGCAGCGATCGAATGGTTGGAATCTTACTTGAAACAATATCGTGGTGCCTTATTGATGGTTACCCATGATCGTTATTTCTTAGATCGTGTCACGAATCGGATCTTTGAACTTGCCTTTGGGAATCTTTATGAATATAAAGGCAATTATGAAGCTTATCTTATTGAAAAAGCCGAGCGAGATCGTGTCGAAGTCGAACAAGAAGAAAAGCGTAAACGCCTGTATAAGCAGGAGCTTTCTTGGATGCGAGCGGGAGTACAAGCTCGTGGGACGAAACAGCAAGCACGTATCAATCGCTTTGAAGATTTAAAAGAAAACTTATATCAAGTCAATCATGATACGGATATCGAACTAAATATCGCGACACAACGTTTAGGTAAAAAAGTGATCGAGATCAAGGATGGTTCGTATTCGATTGAAGGAAAACCTTTGCTCCAACACTTGGATCTATTGATCCAATCAAGAGAGCGTCTAGGAATCACTGGAGAGAACGGTGCTGGAAAGTCAACGTTGTTAAATATCTTAGCAGGGAAATTATCCTTAGATAGTGGCATCTATACGATTGGCGAAACTGTTCGATTAGCTTACTATACACAGGAAAATGAAAAAATGTCTCCGGACAAACGAATGATTGCTTATCTGCAAGAAGCGGCAGAAGAAGTCCAAACTGCGGATGGAACGCAAATCGGTGTCGCCGAACTTTTGGAGCGGTTCTTGTTTCCAAGATTCATGCACGGAACACTGATCCGTAAACTGTCTGGTGGGGAAAAGCGTCGTTTATATTTACTCAAATTATTGATCCAGCAACCAAATGTTCTATTGCTGGATGAGCCAACCAATGACTTAGATATCGCTACTTTAACGATTTTGGAAGATTATTTCCGGACATTCCCTGGAGCGGTGATCACCGTTTCTCATGACCGTTATTTCTTAGATAAGGTAGTTGATAAACTGTTAGTTTTTCTAGGAGATGGCAAACAAGAGCTTTATTATGGCGATATGTCTAGCTATTTAGCCAAACGCAAAGAAGATCAACAGATTCAACCAGAAAAAGTCAAAGCTAAGATAGAAGAAAAAAAATCTGAGCCAAAGAAAAAGCTTTCTTATATGGAACAGAAAGAATGGGCAACAATCGAAGATGAGATTGCGGAACTAGATAATCGTTTGGATGAATTGCAAGAGGAGATGAACCATCAAGGGGATGATTTCACACGATTGCAAGAATTACAAAAAGAAGTAACCACAACTGAAGAACTGCTGGAAGAAAAAATGTCACGTTGGGAATATTTAAGTGAATGGGCAGATAATTAGGAGGGAAAAGATGGAGCAAGCATATCTTGATCTAGGGAAAAAGTTGTTATCTGATGGACATGTAAAAGGTGATCGTACGGGAACAGGAACATTTAGTTTATTCGGTTATCAAATGCGATTTGACCTGCAAAAAGGCTTTCCGTTATTGACGACAAAACGTGTACCTTTTGGTTTGATCAAAAGCGAATTATTATGGTTTTTAAAAGGAGACACGAATATCCGTTATCTTTTACAAAATAATAACCATATTTGGGATGAATGGGCATTTGAACGGTATATCAAAAGTGAGGATTACCAAGGGCCGGATATGACAGATTTTGGACATCGTAGTTTGACTGATCCAGAATTCAATAAAGTCTATCAAGAAGAAAGCAAGAAATTCTGGGAAAAGATAGTGGCAGATGAAGAATTTGCAGAAAAACATGGAGATCTTGGTCATATTTATGGCTATCAATGGCGTCATTGGGAAACCAAAGAAGGTAGTTTCATCGATCAAATCAAAGAAGTGATCGAAGCTATCAAGCAGACACCTGATTCAAGACGACTGATCGTCTCAGCATGGAATCCAGAAGATGTGCCAAGTATGGCTTTACCTCCTTGCCACACGATGTTTCAATTCTATGTAAATGACAATAAACTAAGTTGCCAGCTGTATCAAAGAAGTGCTGACGTGTTTTTAGGTGTCCCGTTCAATATTGCTAGCTATGCTTTATTGACACATCTGATTGCGCATGAAACGGGATTAGAAGTTGGTGAATTTATCCATACTTTAGGCGATGCGCATCTTTACTCAAATCACGTAGAACAAATGAAAGAACAATTGTCTCGTGAAGTTCGTCCATTTCCGAAGCTAGTATTGAATACAGAAAAAAACTCTGTGTTTGATTTTGAAATGGATGATATCAAAGTTGAAGGATATGAGCCGCATCCTTCAATAAAGGCACCTATCGCGGTCTAAGAAAGGATGAGAAAATGTTCGCTGCAATCTGGGCACAAGATGAAAATGGCCTGATCGGAAAAGAAGATAGACTTCCTTGGCATTTGCCGAATGATTTGAAATTTTTTAAGCAAATGACTGAAGCGAATGTATTGATCATGGGACGAAAAACATTTATGGGGATGGGCGGTAAGCCACTACCTAATCGTAAAACGATTGTTTTGACAAGAGACCGTGAGTTTACAGCCGAGGGCGTACTAGTGATGCATGATGTCAATGAAGTATTAGCTTATGAAAAAGAAGTAGATGAAATTTTATTTGTTGCTGGAGGGTCAGCAATCTATGAAGAATTTTTACCTTACTGCACAATTTTGTATCGTACGGTGATCCATCACTCTTTCGAAGGAGATACGTATTTTCCTGCTGTAGACTGGCAAGCATGGTCATTGATCAATATCAGTCCGGGAGAAATAGATGAAAAAAATAGTTATGCACATCAGTTTGAGACGTATAAACGTAAAGAAGAACACACAACTGAAGAGATATAATGTTTCGTTGAACCTATAGATTCAAAGCGGAAGAAACCGAAATGGATTTTTTATCATTCAGGTTTCTTCTGCTTATTTTGTCGTTCCATCAAAAAAAGTAGAACAGATAAAGAAAACTGAGTAGAACCATGTTATCATAACAAACAATTTATTTTAAATTTGTTTATAACTGAATTTGATGAAAAAACAGAAGTTCTTTGGTATACTGAAAGTGGACCTGCCTGAAAAATGCTAGGCACTTTGTGAAAGAAAGAGTGTGAAATAATGACAAACGTAAAAATAGTAACAGATTCTTCTTGTACAATGGAAAAAGCAGTACGAGATCATTTGAATATTCATGTTATGCCATTATCAATTATGATCGATGGCGTTGTATATTCTGATGACGATCAACTAGGCGGAGAGAAATTCATGGAAATGATGGCTAAATCAAAATCATTACCTAAAACAAGTCAACCGCCGATCGGCGAATTCATTTCAACGTATGATGAATTAGGACAAGATGGTAGTGAAGTGATTTCCATCCATATGACGAAAGGGTTAAGTGGAACGGTTGAAGCTGCAAGACAAGCAAGCAACTTAACGAAAACAAACGTCACAGTCATTGATAGTGATACGACTGACCAAGGTTTATCTTTCCAAGTGATTCGTGCGGCTGAAATGGCCAAAGAAGGTAAATCAGCAGAAGAGATCCTTGCTGAAATCGAGAAGATCAAAAATAATACCAAACTTTATATCGGTATCTCCACATTGGATAACTTAGTAAAAGGTGGAAGAATCAGTCGTGCAACTGGTTTACTATCAAGTATGTTAAACATTCGTGTGGTGATGAACTTTGCTCATTCAGAGCTGATTCCTGTGACAAAAGGTCGTGGGAAAAAGACTTTCGACAAGTGGTTCGATGGCTTGAAGAAAGAACTGAAGGCTCTACCGAACGTTCGCCAGATCGGTATCTCACATGCAGGTGCCACAGAGCTTGCTCGAGAGTTTGAAGAAGGCTTGAAACAATTGTTTCCCGATATGGACATCCCAGTATTGCATACAAATCCAGTGATTGCTACCCATACAGGGGAAAATGCTTTTGCAATCATGTATTATACCGATTGATGAATGTAAAATAAGGAACAGAAGGACAGATCATGTGAAGACAAATAAACGTGTTCTTTGTGATCTGTCTTTTTTCGTTCAAGTGCTACTAGCATAAGGAAATGAGGAGGAAAAGACATTTTGAGATGCTCCACTTCCTTTAGCAGATGAGAAACAGCCTCTTTCTTTTTTTCAGAAAAGGGCTATTTTTTTAATTGGAATTTTGGTAATATAAGAAGCAATCATGGTCTAGAGGTGAAACAATGAAACGAATGAAACAACAGTGGTTGCTTGTTTTGATCCCTTTGTTCACTGCAGTTCTTCTATTTGTCGGACTCTCTTTGAGCGTGCCGAAAGCACAGCCTTTGTTAAAACCGGCAGCAACGGTTACTTCTGAAAGCAATCAAAAGGAAAAGTTACACTATGTAGCAATTGGCGATTCATTGACTGAAGGAGTAGGGGACCAGACGAAACAAGGTGGTTTTGTTCCGTTAGTCGCAAATGACATAAAAGAAAGATACGGTTTGACAGCCATTGAAATTGAAAACTATGGTGTAAATGGCGAACGAAGTGATCAAATATTAAAAAGATTGAAAAGCAATGAAGAAATCCAAAAGAATATCGAAACCGCAGACATTATTACCTTGACTGTTGGTGGGAATGATTTAATGAAAGTGATCCAAAATAACCTTTTTGGTATCAGTATCCGTTCATTCAATAAACCAATCAAGAAGTATCAAGAAAACGTCCAAGCCATCATCGAAGAGATACGAGGGTTAAATAAAGAGGTACCTATCTATATTTTAGGGATCTACAATCCATTTTATTTGAACTTCCCTGAGATTACAGATATGCAAACGATTGTGGATAACTGGAATGAAGGAACACAGCAAGTAGTAAATGAAGCAGAAAATAGCTATTTTATCCCGATCAATGATCTATTGTATCAAGGATTAAATCAAGAGGTCGGAATTACTGAAGCTTCTGATCAGTCAGCTTCTAGCGATAGTTCGAACGGGACGAAAAATAATGTGTTATATGAAGAAGATCATTTTCATCCTAATAACTTAGGCTATCAATTGATGGCTAATGCTGTGAGAGATCAATTAATCGAAACGCATGAAAAATGGCTGGTCAAGGAGGGAAACAAGGATGGATAAACGTAGTTCAACAGTTGTAAAAAACAAAAGGCATAACTACTGGAAATACGCATTTCTGATTTTATTAGGCCTGATCATTGGTTCGACGATTTTCTTGGGTACGCGGATATTCGCCAATCGTGAACCTGATTTGCCAGAAGTACCAGCGATTACAGAAAGACAAGGCGATCCAGTATTGACGATCAATACTCAAAAAGAAAAAGTCAACCAACTGATCAGCTTTTTCTTGACAGATTTCCAAGAAGGACAAGATATCAAGTACAAATTTTATTTAGAAAATGAAGCATTGCTTAATGGGACGTTTGAAGTGTTAGGATTCCCTATCGACTTTTACTTGTATTTTGATCCGTATGTAATGGAAAATGGTAATGTTCAGTTAAAAGCAAAAAGTCTATCGATCGGTACATTGAATCTGCCGATCAAAGATGTGATGAATATGATCAAGCGAAATTACAAACTACCTGAATGGATCGAGATCAATACAGACGATTTAACGATCATGTTACGATTAGACCAATTCCGTATGCAAAATGGAATGTACATCAAAGCGGACAAAATTGATTTAGTCAACGATGATATTCGCTTTAGTTTGTATTTACCAAAAGATTCCTCAACGACGGAAGAAACGACCGAATCTAGTACTAATTAAGTGATATCTCGAGAGTAAGGGAGGAATCAACAATGGAACGAGCAATATTTGCAGGAGGTTGTTTTTGGTGCATGATCCAGCCTTTTGACACATTACCTGGCATCCACACGATCATGTCCGGTTATACTGGAGGTCATGTGCCAAATCCAACGTATGAACAAGTGAAAGCCAAAACAACAGGACATACTGAAGCAGTAGAAATCTTGTATGATCCTGAATTGATCTCATACGAGGCATTACTTGAGCTTTATTGGCAACAAACAGATCCTACAGACGCTTTTGGTCAATTTGAAGACCGAGGCGACAATTACCGACCTGTGATTTTTTATACTACAGAAGAACAACGTCAAAAAGCTGAAGAAAGCAAACAACAACTTGCAGCAAGTGGTCGCTTTAGTGATCCCATCGTTACGACGATTGAGCCAGCGGAGACCTTCTATTTAGCAGAAGATGAACATCAAGATTACTACAAAAAAAATCCTGAGAACTTTGAGCGTAATCATGCGCGTCGTGCGGCATTTATTGCTGACAATTGGGAGGGAAAGCAATGAATCGCAGCTTCTATCACTATCTGATGACTCTTCGTGGAGGGAAATCTTCCGATGCGTTATCAACGTTTGCAACCGAAGCTGGAAAAGATATCCAGTTTCCAAAACATAGTACGAGTTATGAAGAAATCTCTGATTATTTAGAAATGAATGTTGATTATTTGCCCTCTATGGATATCTTTGATAAAGCTTGGGATCATTATCTAGAGAATAATCATCTCGCCTGAACAATGGATCTGGTATGAAGGGTATGACTTAAAAAAGACGAGACAAGTACTGCTTAGACAATATTTTTGAATAGTCCTATTTGATACAGTGATTTTGGTCTATTCAATTATTTCTAAAGCATCGTACGTATGTCCGTCTTTTTTCGCGTCTATCTGTAAATGATTATTGAACCATTCGCTTTTTCTGTAGTTATTCTATATAATGAGGATAATAGGTTAAGATTTTACGAGGGATGGATTGATGGGCTTTGACAAAAAAGCAGCGTTATATTGACCGTTTTTGGTTATTTATTAAATTTTTACTTTGTTCCATAGTGATTGCATTTATTTTACGGGGATTTATATTGATCCCAGTACCAGTGGAAGGAAACTCGATGGAGAATGTCCTTAAGCAAGGTGATATGGTCGTTATGGAAAAATTCTCTGAAATCAGAAGATTTGATGTAGTCGTTTTCCAACTTTCAGATGGCACGATCTATATCAAGAGAGTCATTGGTCTACCGGGAGAAACTATTAGTTATGAAAAGGACCAACTAAAAATCAACGGCCAGCCAATCGAAGAACCTTATTTAAGTAAAAATATCCGTTCGGACCATGAAAATGCACCTTATACTACCGATTTTACCTTGGAAGAGTTGATAGGATATACAGAATTACCTGAAGATAGCTATTTTGTTTTGGGGGATAATCGTCGTGTATCAAAAGATAGTCGTTCATTTGGAACAATATCTAGAGATGAAATTTTAGGAAAAGCGAGATTTGTGTATTACCCATTAAATGAAATCAAATGGATCAGGTAAAATAAAAGAAGACTTCCCAATAGCAATATGTTGGAAAGTCTTCTTTTTTTGATTATATTTTCATCCACATTGGTTCCAATGTGTTTCCATCAGGATCTTGTACTTCAAGAGAATACATTTCTTCTTCCGGTATTCCCATCTCGACTGTATGGTAGCTACCACCATTTTCTTTTGCAATTTCACCAAAACGTTTGACTTCTGCAGCATTTGCTAAACTAAAAGCAATCAGTGCACCGCTCATTTTTTTTGTGTCTGCGATTTCTTTGTTTTTCAAGAATTTTTTGTAAAAGTCATGTGTCAAGAGCATCACCCAAAATGTGTCATCCCAAACCATTGCGCTTGCTTCCTCAGTTGAAAATTCTTTATTTTGTTTGAATCCTAATTTTGTATAGAATTCGACCGAGCGACCAACATCTTGCACAGGGAAATTGACAAAAACCATTGTGTTCATCTTGCTACAGCTCCTTTCAATTTTCCTCTATCATGCGCTCGTCGGTAAGCGTTGTCAAAGTATTTAACTTGGGAAAGAATTTTTTATTTTATTGGACGTATCCGCTAAATGTATAATCAACAGTACTATAAAAATAATTTTTTCATAAGTACTCCTTTTTTGTTATTTTTTAGTGAACGTTCACCTCTTGATAATAAGTGTTTTGTTTCACATTTTCAATAGCAAGAATCCTTGTTTTACAAGGTGTCACAGATTGTGACATCGAATAATCGGAAATATATCAATTCGTTTCAATAATTCGCTTTTAAGTTCTTTTATGAAATGGTTATAATGAGAGATAGAATAAGGAGGCGATGTTGTGGATTTTGGTAAAATATTAAAAGAAAAAAGGCATCAAGCAGGAATTACACAGGAAGAATTGGCAAAGAGATTAAATGTTAGTCGTTCAGCTATTTCTAATTGGGAAATCGGCAGAAATTACCCAGACATACATACACTAGTGGAAATATCGACCAGCTTAGGTGTGTCTTTAGACGAACTATTGGAAAATTCTACTATGACTGAGACGATGATTGATACTACTAAAGAAATGGCGGTGAATCAGAAAAAAAAGCGAGGAAAATTGTTTTTTGTAGTAGCACTTTGTTCGATTGTTTCAGTCATGTCGCTTTTATTTTTTTCATTTTCTAAGCAACCGACGATTGTCTTGAATGCAGTTGAAAACGCCGATTCAGAAGAGGTAGCGCTCTTTAACAAAGAAGACATCAAAGATATTACCCTCAAAGACAAGAAAATGACTGTTCTTTTTACTATACCTAAAGACAGTGAATATGTTGGCTACTATGTTGACGGAAGTAATCAAAAAGGATTTGTAAACCTTGATTTATATAAGACTGCTGATTCTGATGTCAATCAGCGGAAATTAGTACATGATGGACTGATTGAAGTAGATTTAGATATGTTTACAAAAGTGAATAAAATTAGTGTGAATTATAAAAAATAAAGCGTATTGCAAGAAGTATTCAAAAATAGCTGTATGAGGACAAATGAAGGAGTTCTATGGTTAGTGAAGGTAAGTATGGCAAAATAAAAATCTTCTAAAAAACTTTTAGAAATCATGTGAATCTTCTTGTCAACGAGCTGTATACTTCGAGTCGGATCAGGTTAAAAAGTAAGCTTCATGAAACGAATCGTTCAGTCGATTGTTTTACGGAGCTTACTTTTTTCATTACTATGCAAATTCTTTTTTACATTGATTGCTTTCTAACGTTGGCTGATTGATCGTTTGACATTTCTTAAAACTGACTCATGGCGTACGCCAAAAGATCGGCTAGGAATCAGAAATATGAAGTATTCCTCTTGTGAGTAGATCGGACAAAGGATTTTATCCTGTTAAGGTATTCCCTCCTCATCAAATATTTTTGTCCAGTTTACGATCTGAATAAGCATGGATTCACTTCTCCAGAGTTTCGCATCATATGTCGGTACACGTTCTGAGATAACTATGAAATAGAAGACTTGTTTCAATGGTAAATATTTCTAGGATAGCCAACATTCTCCTTGAATGACTTTAACAAATGGAAACTTGCTTGTTGAAAGGACGTCTCTCTTTCCATTTTTAGAACATGAGGTGGAATCGATATGGTAAACTGAAGAAAAGAGTCGAAAGCGAGGAGCTAGATGATCGAAAAGAAACCAAAAGGAAGAGACGGTGTAGTGATCCAAGAAGAGCAAGTGATTCGTCCTAAGAAAGTCTGGTCGGAGGAGGTCCAAAAATTTTTAAGTTACCTAAGGAACCAAGGTGTAACTTATGTGCCAGAACCACTAGGCTATGATGAGCAAGGAAATGAAGTGGTATCTTATCTCGCAGGTGAGGTCTATGATTATCCTTTGCCCCCTCAATTGTTGACGGACAGTGCCATTTGTTCAGCAGGTCGGTTGTTAAGAGATTTCCACGACCAAAATCAAGGATACCTTACTTCCTTAAGTGGCACAGAACCGTGGATGCTACATTCGTTCGGAGAGCGTGAGGTAATGTGTCACAATGATTTTGCGCCATACAATGTGACAACGAAAAATGGTATAGCCATTGGTATCATTGATTTTGACACGATCACACCAGGATCAAGAACCTGGGATGTAAGCTATGCCGCCTATCGCTGGGTACCTTTAGAGATGAATCAAGGAGATCCAATCACGGATGAAACGTGTCATCGTTTAAAAAAATTTATTGAAGCATACAGACTAGATGAGTCCGAGTATCCAAATTTGATTCCTACGATGATCGAGCGACTTTCTTATATGATGGACTTCATCACTAAAGCAGCGAGTCGCGGGGAAGCAAATTTTCAAAAAAATATACAAGAAGGCCATCTAAAAAAATATGAGCAAGATATTCAATGGTTGCTCGATAATGAGAAAAAAATTCTTAGAAAGTTGCAAAATGAAGAAACTTGAGAATAAGCCGTTTGATTTTTAGTTTTTTTCTTGTATACTCCTAGAAGTGTAGTTCATTCAAGTACTGTATAAGTAAAGAGCAACTTTTTTAGATTTTAAGTTTTAGAGGAGGAAACACCAATGACTATTCAATGGTTCCCAGGACACATGGCGAAAGCTAGACGTGAAGTTTCAGAAAAGATGAAATATGTTGATATCGTCTTTGAGTTAGTTGATGCACGACTACCTTTGTCTTCACGTAATCCAATGTTAGATCAAATCATCCAACAAAAACCAAGACTTGTTTTATTGAATAAAGCTGATCTAGCGGATCCGCAACAAACAAAATTATGGCAACAATACTTTAGAAAGCAAGGACATCAAGCCTTAGCAATCACCGCTCAAGAAAGTAAAGGAATCAAAGCGTTGATCCCTGCGGCAAAAGAAGCATTGAAAGAAAAACGCGAAAGAGACGCAGCTCGTGGCATCAAACCTCGAGCAATCCGCGCGATGGTCCTAGGAATTCCTAATGTAGGAAAATCGACATTGATGAATCGTTTAGTGGGCAAAAAGATTGCACAAACAGGGAATAAGCCTGGGGTAACGAAAGGGCAACAATGGCTTCGTTTAGGAAGTGAATTAGAACTATTAGATACACCTGGTATTTTATGGCCTAAGTTTGAAGATGAAGAAATCGGTAAAAAACTAGCCTTGACTGGTGCAATCAAAGACCAATTGGTACACCTTGATGATCTAGCAATTTACGGCTTAGATTTCTTTGCCAGTTACTACCCTAATAAAATCAGCGAACGTTATGGACTATCAATAGAAGAAGAGCAACAAGTTGCACCTGAGTTATTGATGACGATCACGGAACGTAGAGGGTATCGCCAAGATTATGACCGTGGGAGCGAGCTAGTCGTTTTTGATATCCGCCAAGGGAAACTTGGTCGCTATACTTTAGATCGTTGTGAAGAAATGGAAGAGACTACTCATGAGTGAATCGATCCAGAGTATCAAAGAAAAACTGAAACAACTCACAACGCTTGATGATCCGATAGTCACACAACTAAGATTAGACACAAGAAAAGGTGTCCAACAAGCGTTAAGCTCTTTTGAAAAACGCTTAGCAAAGGAAGCTTTGCTTCGTGAAAAATATGAGACGATGTCCTTCTACGAAAATGAAGGATACGCTCAAGGGTATGACCTGATTGCAGGGATCGACGAGGTAGGAAGAGGCCCCTTGGCTGGCCCTGTTGTAGCCGCAGCTGTTATTTTACCTAAAGGTGTAGAGATTTACGGATTGAACGATTCCAAGCAATTATCTGAAAAAAAACGTGAAGAACTGTATGAACAGATTCAAGAAAAAGCCCTCTCCGTCGGGATTGGTGTGATCGATGAGCAGACGATCGATCGTGTCAATATTTACGAAGCAAGTAAATTAGCGATGTGTGAAGCTCTTAAAGAATTGACACCAGAACCTACGTATTTATTGATCGATGCGATGACTTTAGATCTGCCGATTGCACAAAATAAATTGATCAAAGGAGATGCCCGTTCAATTTCGATTGCTGCTGCAAGTATCATTGCAAAAGTCTATCGCGACCGTTTGATGAAAGAATACGAGTTACAATATCCTGGCTATGGTTTTGCCAAGAATGCAGGTTATGGAACAAAAGAACATCTGTTAGGATTAGCACAACATGGCATCACGCCAATCCATCGTAAAAGTTTTGCACCAGTCAAACAATATTTATCATAAGCGATGCGCCACTTTTTACGTATCTTATAAAAAAGATTAGAAAAGGTGGCGCTTTATGGTTATATACAATGAATTTATTACAAAGTTGGCATTAGTCAAAGGACTGAGCGGAGAGCAAAAATGGCGTGTGATCAGTCATCTATTAAGTGAAAAGAAAGAATGGTTGTCGGTTGATGATATGTTGACAGTTTCGCACTTCAATCGCTCTAGAGCAATTTTTTATGACTATTGGAGCCAGATCAACTATACTTGGCGGAATAGAATAGGAGAGAATCCATACATAACTTTTCTTTATCCGATCTACCCTTCACAATTGCTTCATTTGGCAAATCCCCCGATCTTATTATTTTATCAAGGGGATCTTTCGCTGATGAAACGAAAAATGATCGCTGTCGTTGGTGGTAGACAAACATCTGGTTATGCGCGAAAAATCGTAGAGCGAGTGATCACTCCTGTGATTGACCAAGACTATCTAGTTGTTAGTGGCTGTGCGAAAGGCGTAGACACTTATGCGCATCAAGTAGCGATCCGCTGTTCAGGCAGAACGATTGCAGTGATCGGTACGGGGATCAATCATAGTTATCCGAAAGAAAATCAGCAGTTGCAACGAGGGATTGCTAGAGATCATCTTTTATTAAGTGAGTTTTTACCAGATGTTGGTCCACAAAAATTTCATTTTCCTATGAGAAATCGTCTGATTGCCGCTTTATCAAGTGGAATCTGTGTGATTGAAGCAAAAGCAAAAAGCGGCTCATTGATCACAGCAGAGCAAGGCTTAGAGATTGGACGTCCGATTTTTTCTGTCCCTGGGAATATTTTGACAGGTCAATCCACTGGTTGTCACCAATTGATCCAAGATGGAGCGATATGTACCTTTTCAGGACAAGATATCCTTAATGAATTGGAATCATAACGATTGATTTATTATTGCTTTCCTTGACAAACGATTTCTGAATGGATATGATAAGCTACGATTTGTAAAAGTCCTTGTAACATATATATAGTAGGAACCCGAAAATGGAAAGGAGTCCATTCAGGAATGGCATATAAATATTTAGTGATCGTAGAATCACCTGCAAAAGCCAAGACGATTGAAAAATATCTTGGCCGTAATTATAAAGTAATGGCTAGTGTAGGACATATTCGTGACTTACCTAAAAGTAAGATGGGGATCGATTTTGAAAATAATTATGAACCGCATTATATCTCGATTCGAGGAAAAGGCGATGTCATCAAAAGTCTAAAAGCAGCAGCAAAAAAAGCGCAAAAAGTTTACCTCGCAAGTGACCCGGATAGAGAAGGAGAAGCAATTGCTTGGCATTTGGCTTACTTGTTAGGCTTGGATCTCAACGATAAAAATCGTGTTGTCTTCAATGAAATCACCAAGGATGCAGTCAAAGCGGCATTTAAAGAACCACGTACGATCGATGTGGATCTTGTCGATGCGCAACAAGCACGTCGAACGCTTGACCGTATCGTTGGTTATTCGATTAGTCCTATCTTATGGCGTAAAGTAAAAAAAGGCTTGAGTGCTGGTCGAGTCCAGTCGATCGCATTGAAGATCATCATTGAACGCGAAAAAGAGATCCGTGATTTTACGCCGGAAGAGTATTGGAGTATTGACGGAAACTTTAAGAAAGAACGTAAGAAGTTCAAAGCAAACTTTTGGGGAGTCGATGGCAAAAAGAAAAAATTGTCCGATGCCGAAACTGTCAAAGAAGTGACTGACCGGATCACTGGTAAAGAGTTTGCAGTAACAAAAGTCGAAAAGAAGGAACGCAAGCGAAATCCTGCGAACCCATTCACGACAAGTAGTTTGCAACAAGAAGCCGCTCGTAAATTGAATTTCAGAACACGTAAAACCATGATGGTGGCGCAACAGTTGTATGAAGGAATCTCACTTGGAAAACAAGGCACGATCGGGTTGATCACGTATATGCGTACCGATTCTACACGGATCGCCGATACTGCTAAAGCCGAAGTCGCAACGTTCATCGAAGAAACATACGGAAAAGAATTCTCCAGTCATTCGGAACGTAAAGCAACGAACTCTAAAGGGGCACAAGATGCCCATGAAGCAGTGCGTCCAACCAGTGCATTACGTACACCAGATGAGTTGAAACAATACTTGGATAAAGACCAATTGAAATTATATACATTGATTTGGTCACGATTTGTTGCAAGTCAAATGACGCCAGCTGTATTGGATACGATGAAAGTCACGTTGGAACAAAATGATGTAAGATTCATTGCGAATGGCTCAAAAATCAAATTCAAAGGGTTCATGCAAGTGTATGTTGAAGGCCGCGATGATGGGAAAGAAGAAAAAGAAAACATTTTGCCAGAGTTAGCAGAAGGCGATACGGTGCAATCTGTCGATATCGAACCGAAACAACATTTCACACAACCGCCTGCACGTTATAGTGAAGCGACATTGATCCGTGCATTGGAAGAAAACGGGGTAGGTCGTCCCTCGACTTATGCGCCAACGTTAGATACGATCCAACGACGATATTATGTGAAGTTGACACAAAAACGTTTTGAACCAACCGAATTAGGTGAGATCGTCAATTCGTTGATCTGTGAGTTCTTCCCACAAATCGTAGATATCCATTTTACAGCTGAAATGGAAGATGACTTGGATAAAGTCGAAGAAGGAAAAGAAGAATGGATCGAAGTCGTCGATCGTTTTTATAAACCATTTGAAAAAGAATTATCGAATGCCGAAGAAAAAATCGAGAAAATCCAGATCAAAGATGAACCAGCTGGTTTTGATTGTGATTTGTGTGGGCATCCGATGGTGATAAAATTAGGGAAGTATGGTAAATTCTATGCATGTAGTAATTTTCCAGATTGCCGAAACACCAAACCAATCGTCAAGGAAATCGGCGTCACTTGTCCTGTGTGTCATGAAGGACAAGTCATCGAACGTAAATCTAAGAAAAATCGTCTATTCTATGGCTGCTCTCGTTTCCCAGAATGTGAATTCACCTCTTGGGAAAAACCAATCGGCAGAAATTGTCCGAAATGTGACCATTATTTGGTCGAGAAAAAAGTCAAAGGCGGCAAACAAGTGGTTTGTACGAATGGCGATTACGAAGAAGATGTTCAAAAATAAAGAAATGAGAAGAGGTTTTTAGTTGAAAATCGTCAATGTAGTAGGTGCAGGTCTAGCTGGAAGCGAAGCAGCATGGCAAATCGCTCAAGCGGGTGTACCTGTAAAGTTATATGAAATGAGACCAGTTAAGAAGACAGAAGCGCATCATACAGATAATTTTGCTGAATTAGTCTGTTCCAATTCTCTAAGAGGGAATAGTCTTGCGAACGCAGTTGGTTTATTGAAAGAAGAAATGCGTCGCTTAGATTCAGTGATCATCCATTCAGCAGATGAAACAGCTGTACCTGCAGGCGGTGCCTTAGCAGTGGACCGCGATTCATTTTCTGAAACTATCACTCGTAAGGTCAAAGAGCATCCTTTAGTCACAGTGGTGAATGAAGAAATCACTGAGATACCAGAAGGAATCACGGTGATAGCGACAGGACCTCTGACTTCTCATCCTTTAGCAGAAAGCATCAAAGCATTCAATGGCTCAGACGGTTTCTATTTCTACGATGCTGCGGCACCGATCGTCGACAAATCAACGATCGATATGGACAAGGTGTATTTAAAATCACGTTATGACAAAGGCGAGGCGGCTTACTTAAACTGTCCGATGACCGAAGAAGAATTTAAAGCTTTCCATGAAGCCTTGGTCAATGCGGAAGTTGCTGAATTGAAATCTTTTGAAAAAGAAAAATATTTTGAAGGTTGTATGCCAATCGAAGTAATGGCGCAACGTGGCTTTAAGACAATGCTATTCGGACCAATGAAACCAGTCGGCCTAGAAGATCCTAAAACAGGAAAAAGACCATATGCAGTCATCCAGTTAAGACAAGATAATGCAGCCGCTTCTCTTTATAATATCGTTGGGTTCCAGACGCATTTAAAATGGGGCGAACAAAAGCGCGTGTTCCGCATGATCCCAGGATTAGAAAATGCAGAATTTGTCCGTTATGGTGTAATGCATCGCAACAGTTTCATGAATTCACCAGAACTCTTGAAGCCGACTTATCAATCGACTAAACGCGAAGATCTATTTTTTGCAGGACAAATGACGGGTGTAGAGGGTTATGTTGAAAGTGCGGCAAGTGGCTTGCTTGCAGGGATCAACGCTGCTCGCTTAGCGAAAGAATTGGAACCTGTGACGTTGCCACAAGAAACAGCCATGGGAAGTATGGCCTACTACATCACACATGCGGAAGGCAAACATTTCCAACCAATGAATGCAAACTACGGATTATTCCCAGAATTACCTGAACGAATCCGTGATAAAAAATCTCGGTATGAAGCAATTGCACAACGTGCCTTAGCAGCCAATGAAAAAGTGAAGCAAGAAGTCTTGAATAAAGAATTTGCTTCTCGTTAAATGGATGTTATGTAATAAGTCGAAGTGTCTCAGGATGGTGTTTGCCATTTTTGAGTACTTCGGCTTATTTCTCGGTTATTGACTGAACTCATGCCAATTTATATAATAACCATGGTTTTTTTATGTTGATTCTGGACAGCTCATCCCTTAATTGTCAAGCAAACGAATTGAATTGTGAACAAACTTAGAAATATTAGTTAAATTCTGACAATTTGTTTGTTTTTTCTCTGGGGCTATGCTAAATTTATTTTGGGATCTAAAGGTAGGTGTAAAAAGAATGAAGCCAACTTTACAAGAAGATTTTTTGCGTTATTTAATCATAGAGCGCGGGTATTCAGAAAAAACCAAATCTGCCTATGAAGAAGATATCAATGATTTTCAACGATTCTTGGCGGAATCGGGGGAATCGGATCTACTGAAAGTCAGCTATTTGGATGTACGAGTTTATCTAAGTTATCTATCTGATAAGTCGTACAGTCGAAATTCGGTGAGTCGGAAAATTGCGAGTTTACGCTCATTTTATCAATACCTTCTTCGTGAAGAAAAAATCGCTGAAAATCCATTTTCGTATGTTCATTTGAAGAAAAAAAATGTTAAACTTCCTCGTTTTTTTTATGAGAATGAGATGCAAAGCTTATTTGAAAGTGTGACAGGGGATAGTCCTTTAGCATTAAGAGATCGAGCATTATTAGAAGTACTATATGGATCAGGTATCCGTTTGAGTGAATGTAGCCAATTGACGATGTCTGCCATCGATTTTGGCTCAGAGGTGATGTTGATCCATGGAAAAGGAAATAAAGAACGCTATGCGCCGTTGGGTTCATTTGCGCAAGATGCTTTGCAAGAGTATTTTGCCAAAGGGCGCAGCGTCTTAATGACGAAATACCATAAGTCACATGACTATGTCTTCGTGAATCATCATGGAGAACCAATCACACCTACTGGGATCGAGTATGTATTAAATCAAATCATTAAAAAGAGTAGTTTGGATAGTGATATCCATCCTCACATGTTACGTCATACTTTTGCGACGCACTTATTGAATAATGGTGCCGATATGCGTACAGTGCAAGAACTTTTAGGTCATGCAAATTTATCAACGACTCAAATCTATGCGCATGTCACAAAAGAAAGCTTACAAAAAAATTATCGCTCTTTCCATCCACGAGCGTGATCACATTATTAGGAGGAAATATCTATGGTAGAATCACAGTTTCATTCAACAACCATTTGTGCAGTTGAAAAAAACGGGAAATTCGCGATGGCAGGTGATGGCCAAGTAACGATGGGCGAATCTGTCGTGATGAAGGGCAGTGCGAGAAAAGTACGTCGCATTTACAACGATGAAGTAGTCGTTGGCTTTGCAGGAAGCGTTGCTGACGCGTTTACTTTAGAAGAAAAATTTGAAGGTAAACTAAATGAATACAACGGAAATCTCCAACGAGCAGCCGTTGAATTAGCCCAAGAATGGCGTACACAACAGTCGATGCAAAAGCTAGAAGCGATGTTGATCGTGATGAATGACAAAGAAATGTTACTAGTTTCTGGTACAGGTGAAGTGATTACACCGGATGATGGGATCTTAGCCATTGGTTCTGGTGGGAACTTTGCGTTAGCTGCCGCACGAGCAATGAAAAACTATGCACAAAATGAGATGAGTGCAAAAGAGATTGCTGAAAATGCGTTGAATATTGCAGCAGACATCTGCGTCTTTACAAATCACAACATTATTGTAGAAGAATTATAGAGGTGAATGACATGTATGAATTAAAACAAACACCAAAACAAATCGTCAGTGAATTAGATCAATATATCATTGGCCAACAAGCAGCAAAAAAATCAGTGGCAGTTGCCCTTAGAAATCGTTATCGACGTCTTCAATTAGATGAAAAGATGCAACAAGATATCACACCTAAAAATATGTTGATGATCGGGCCAACTGGGGTCGGTAAAACAGAGATCGCTCGTCGTCTGGCAAAAATCGTCAACGCACCTTTTGTTAAGGTTGAAGCAACGAAGTTTACTGAAGTTGGTTACGTAGGACGTGACGTGGAATCGATGGTTCGTGATCTTGTCGAAAATGCAATCCAGATCGTTGAAAAAGATCAGTATCTTCGTGTTCGTCCACAAGCCAAGAAAAATGCGGAAAAACAATTAGTGAAGATCCTTGTACCAGGTATCAAAAAAGAACAAAAACAATCAAACAACCAGTTTGAGCAAATGATGAATATGTTCAATGCTTCGCAACAACCGGCAGAAACACAAGAAGAAGTCACAGAAGAGATTCGAGTGAATCGTCGCACGGTGTTAGAACAATTGCAAAAAGGCTTGCTTGACAACCGAGAAGTGACGATCGAAGTCCAAGATCAAAAAAAACCAGCACCGATGATGAACAATGGACTGGAACAAATGGGAATCGATTTGAATGAAACACTTGGTGCGTTGACGCCGAAGAAAAAAATCGAACGAACAGTGACCGTCAAAGAAGCCTTAGAATTATTGATCAAAGAAGAATCAGCAAAATTAGTCAATGATGCGGATATCCATAGTGAGGCAATCAAATTAGCTGAATCAAGCGGCATCATTTTTATTGATGAAATCGATAAAATCACTTCTAAATCGCAACAATCTGGGGAAGTATCAAGAGAAGGTGTCCAAAGAGATATCTTGCCGATCGTTGAAGGTTCACAAGTCAATACGAAATACGGTACCTTACAAACAGACCACATTTTATTTATCGCTTCAGGAGCGTTCCACTTATCAAAACCAAGCGATTTGATTCCTGAATTACAAGGTCGTTTCCCAATCCGTGTTGAGTTAGATGACTTAACTGCTGAGGACTTTGTCAAGATCTTGACTGAACCAAACAATGCGTTAGTCAAACAATATATTGCCTTGATTGGTACTGAAAATGTGACTGTCACATTTACTAAAGAAGCAATCGAACGGATTGCCCAAATCGCTTATGATGTGAATCGTGATACCGATAATATCGGTGCACGACGTTTACACACGATATTAGAGAAATTGTTGGAAGACTTGTTATTCGAAGCGCCAGAAATGCAAATGGGAGAAATTACCATTACAGAAGCCTATGTCAATGATAAATTAGGATCAATTGCGGCAAATGAAGATCTAAGTCGCTATATATTATAAAATCGGAGGAAAAAAATGACGGATTTGTTGACGAACACTCGAAAGATAAACAAATTATTGCAACAAAAAAATACGTTTGATATGCAGGCGGATTTACCTTACGATAAAATGGCGGTCACTTTAGGTGCTGTTTTAGACAGCAATACGTATATCATTGGCAGTGAAGGGGTTTTACTTGGTTATAATGAACGGCACGATGTGAACAATGATCGTGTGAAAACAATGTTTGTGCAAAAACAATTTCCTGATGCCTACACAGAAACAGTCGATATGATCACGAAAACAGAGTCCAATATCCCAATCACAAGCGATATGACGGCATTTCCATTTGAAAGTCGCGAAAAATATCCTTTTGGATTGACGACAGTAGTGCCGATCTTTGGCGCTGGTGAACGCTTAGGAACGATCATTTTAGCAAGAATGGAACAAGCCTTTAACGATGAAGACCTTGTTTTAGCAGAATACGGCGCGACAGTAGTAGGGATGCAGATCCTTTATCAAAAATCACGAGATATCGAAGCGGATGTTCGCAGTACGACCGCTGTCCAAATGGCGATCAATACGTTGTCATACAGTGAATTAAAAGCAGTTCAAGCCATTTTTGATGCTTTAGAAGGTAATGAAGGCCGATTGACTGCCTCAAATATTGCGGACAAGATCGGTATTACTCGTTCGGTCATCGTAAATGCCTTACGTAAATTAGAATCAGCTGGAATCATTGAATCCCGCTCTTTGGGAATGAAAGGCACGTATTTAAAAGTATTGAATGCTCGTTTTAAAGATGAGCTGACGAAGCATAGTTATTAAAAGGAAGATTTTTCAGAGGCTTGCTACTCGAAGAAGTGAGTGTCTGAGAAAAGATGGAGGATGACGATGACTGTTATTATTCAAAATGATCAGCTGATTGCTGAAATTTCCGAACATGGAGCAGAATTGATCAGTTTGAAATCAAAAGAACATGATCTAGAATATATTTGGCAAGGCGATCCTAAGTATTGGGGAAGACATGCCCCCGTTCTTTTCCCTATTGTTGGACGTTTGAAAAACGATCAATATGTGTACCAAGGAAAAACGTATTCAATGGGTCAACATGGTTTTGCTCGTGATATGGATTTTGAGATGGTGGAGCACGAACAAGAACGTGCGAAGTTTGTCCTGAAAAGTACCCCTGAAACAAAAGAGAATTATCCGTTTGATTTTGAATTGGTACTTGTTTATGAATTAGGGGGAGACGGGATCACTGTTCATTATCAAGTTGAAAATATTGGGGAAGAAGAGATGTATTTCTCGATTGGCGGTCATCCAGCATTCAATGTGCCATTAGAAGAAGGTTTGACTTTTGAAGACTTTTATTTGGCTTTCTCTCCTAGAAAATCACGTTTGCGTTTACCATTAGCTGGACCATTCATCGACATGGAACAAAAAACGATTGGACAAACGAACACCAACCTTGCGTTATTTCGGGAGCTGTTTGACCAGGATGCGTTAGTATTTGAAACAAGGGGTTTGAATGCTTACAGTATCCGTAGTGAAAAGTCTAGTCACAGTGTCACCCTCAGTTACAAAGATATGCCTTACGTTGGGATATGGTCGCCCTATCCTAAAGAAGCACCATTTGTTTGTATCGAGCCGTGGTTTGGAATCGCAGACACTGTTGATAGTAATGGGCAGTTGAACGAAAAAGCAGGAATCAATCAATTAGGCGCTCACGAATTATTCAAGACGAAATATTCGATCACTGTCAAGTAAACACAAGTCGATTACATGTGTTCTCTTGATCTAGTTCGATGAAACAAAACATGCCTTCTGAACAAATGAAC
Organism: Enterococcus mundtii; assembly: GCF_013394305.1. NCBI lineage: Bacteria > Bacillati > Bacillota > Bacilli > Lactobacillales > Enterococcaceae > Enterococcus > Enterococcus mundtii. The sequence goes on from NZ_AP019810.1 coordinate 2,809,497, forward strand.
GAATTGTTGAGCAATCGATCAGTCATTTGTTTAGAAGGCATTGTTTTTTATCATTCATCAAAAAGATTATTTCTTTTTGCTACTATTCAAACCGAATGGGATTCGGCTTTCTGTTTTATTTTTGATACGCTTGATATTGTCTTTATGACGGTAAAAAATAAAAGCGGAGACACCACAAGCAATCAACGTCAAAAGTAAATTTGGTTCTGGTAAGATTGCTGGTGCAATGTATGGTAAGAAGATGGTGGATAAAGTGATCAAGACCGCACTGATCATGCTCGTTAAGCTTACCATGCTCGTGCAGTATAAACTGATCACGAAAATTGCTGATGAATAAAGAAAGAACAGTGGATTGAAGCCTAATAACATACCGGCACTTGTCGCCACTGCTTTGCCACCTTTGAACTTAGCAAAGATTGGAAATGTATGTCCTAAGATCGCACAGACACCAAACCATAGCGGGTTGACAGAAGTGACATGGAAAATGACGGGTAAGGCAGTAGCTAATGTTCCCTTTAAGATGTCCATAAATAATACCACTGTTCCAGCGGTTTTACCTAAAACACGAAATGTATTGGTCGTTCCCATATTTCCACTACCGTGTTCACGGATGTCTTTTTTAAAAAAGATTTTACCAACCCATACTCCAGATGGAATGGAACCCAAAAGATATGCTACAATAAACAATAAGATTATTTTCATTTTTTAACCTCTTTCAAGTTGAAACTAATGTATATTTTAGCATGAAAGAATGCTTCAAACAATCGAAAAAATCGAACGATCGAAAGGAGTCATCCACATGTCATTTAAAAATCCAGAACAAGCGAATATCTTTCGCTATCTTCAAGAAGCAAAAACGATCGCGGTCGTTGGTTTAAGTAATAAGCCTGAACGGACAAGTTATCAGATCGCACAATTACTACAAGAACACGGCTATCGTATCATTCCAGTCAATCCAGTATTGGCAGGGGAAGAAGTGTTAGGCGAAACCGTTGTCGCACAGCTGACAGATATCAATGAACCTATTGATATCGTGGATATTTTCCGCCGTAGTGAGTTTTTACCAGAAGTAGCGGTAGATTTTCTGAAAACAGATGCGAAAGTCTTCTGGGCACAGTTAGGCATTGAGAATGAAGAAGCTGCTGAAATGCTCCAAGCAGCTGGAAGAAATGATATCGTCATGGATCGCTGTATCAAGATCGAATTAGCAAAAATGGAACAATAAAAAACAGGAATAACAGAAATAACAGAAGCACATATCCTGATAGTCAGTGACACTTTTACTGGCAAACGGTTTAGCTAAGTGATGAAAAATGTTTTGACCTGTTATCAAAAAAGAGTAAGTGATCGTTACCACTGACAAGCTGAGAGAAAAGAAAGAAAAAAGCGGGAGAGTTGGTTGTTTCTTGTAATTCTGACCTTCCCTCTTTTTTTTTGAAGACTTTTCTAGTATGATAAGCGTGGTGCGGTTATATCGCAAGTATTATTGAAGGAGCGTTTGCCTTGGCAAAAAAAATTAAAAATGAATACAATGATGCCTCGATCCAAGTTCTTGAAGGATTAGAAGCAGTAAGAAAACGACCAGGGATGTATATCGGGTCGACTGATAGCCGAGGCTTGCATCATTTAGTCTATGAAATCGTTGATAATGCCGTAGATGAAGCTTTATCAGGCTACGGAAATGAAATCGCTGTGACGATCCACGAGGATAACAGTGTGACTGTTACGGATAGTGGACGTGGTATGCCTGTTGGCATGCATGCTTCAGGTATCCCAACGGTCGAAGTTATTTTCACTGTGCTACATGCCGGCGGTAAATTTGGCCAAGGAGGATATAAAACTTCTGGTGGACTTCATGGTGTAGGTGCCAGTGTCGTCAATGCTTTATCTAAATGGCTAACAGTGACGATCGTCCGAGATGGTATCGAATACCAACAAACATTCAAACAAGGTGGAAAACCAGACGGAACGTTGAAAAAAATTGGCAAAACGAAGAAAGCCAATGGGACGTCTGTTCATTTCTTACCAGATGATAGTATTTTCTCAACCACGAAATTTTCCTATGATACGTTATCTGAACGTTTAAGAGAGTCTGCATTTCTGTTAAAAGGTGTAAAAATCACTTTGACAGATCTAAGAGGTGACGAAACAGTTCAAGAAGTCTTTCATTACGAAGAAGGAATCAAAGAATTCGTTGCGTATTTAAATGAAGAAAAAGATACGTTGACGCCAGTAGTCTATTTCTATGGTGAAAAAGAAGGAATCGAAGTAGAAGTGGCCTATCAGTATAATGATGGCTATTCTGAAAATGTCCTGTCGTTTGTTAACAACGTGCGAACAAAAGATGGTGGGACACATGAAGTCGGCATGAAAACAGCAATGACCAAAGCCTACAATGAATATGCCCGTAAAGTAGGCTTGTTGAAAGAACGAGATAAGAACCTAGAAGGTAGTGACTTCCGTGAAGGACTTGCGACAGTCTTGTCGATCCGGGTACCTGAACATTTGCTACAATTTGAAGGACAAACGAAAGAAAAACTAGGTACACCGATTGCTCGCTCCGTCGTTGATAATGTCATGAGCGAACAAATGGGCTTCTACTTACAAGAAAATAGCGAAATGAGCCAAATGCTGATCCGTAAAGCAATCAAAGCGAGAGAAGCAAGGGAAGCCGCTCGTAAAGCCAGAGAAGAAAGCCGTAATGGGAAAAAACGTAAAAAGGGCGAATCATTACTTTCTGGAAAATTAACACCTGCACAATCGAGAAACCCTAAGAAAAATGAATTGTATCTTGTCGAAGGAGATTCAGCCGGTGGATCAGCCAAACAAGGGAGAGATCGGAAATTTCAAGCGATATTGCCACTTCGAGGAAAAGTCATCAATACCGAAAAAGCAAAAATGCAAGATATCTTAAAAAATGAAGAAATCAATACGATGATCTATACGATCGGTGCCGGCGTCGGGCCTGAATTTTCACTTGAAGATTGCAACTATGACAAGATCATCATCATGACCGATGCGGATACCGATGGTGCCCATATCCAAGTCTTGTTGTTGACATTTTTCTATCGCTATATGAAACCATTGATCGAAGCAGGGAAAGTTTACATTGCTTTACCGCCGCTATATAAAGTATCTAAAGGCCAAGGGAAAAAACAAGTAGTCGAGTATGCATGGACCGATGACGAATTAGCTGCAGTCATCAAGACTGTCGGTAAAGGCTATATGTTGCAACGGTACAAAGGTCTTGGGGAGATGAATGCGGAGCAGTTATGGGAAACGACGATGGACCCAACCTCTCGGACCTTGATCCGGGTGAGGATCGATGATGCTGCGCAAGCAGAGCGACGCGTAACCACCTTGATGGGGGATAAAGTCGAACCACGTCGTAAATGGATCGAAAACCATGTCCAATTCAGCTTAGAAGAAGAACGTAGTATTCTAGACAAAAAAGAAGAAACTGAGACTTCCGCGTCTGTTTCTAATGACCTATTAGAAGAAGAACGCGCAGAAGAAAACAAAAATGAACAATCAGTAGAGGTAGAATAGGAGGTCACCTAATGGAAGAACGTCAAGAAATCCAAGAATTAACGTTAGAAGAAGTGATGGGTGACCGCTTCGGACGTTACTCGAAATATATTATTCAAGAACGTGCTTTGCCGGATATCCGTGATGGTCTGAAACCCGTTCAACGTCGTATTTTATTTGCGATGAACAAAGACGGCAATACGTTTGATAAAGGATTCCGTAAATCAGCAAAATCTGTCGGGAATATCATGGGTAATTATCATCCTCATGGTGACAGCAGTATCTATGATGCAATGGTTCGTATGAGCCAAGATTGGAAACTACGAGAAGTACTCGTAGAAATGCACGGAAACAACGGAAGTATGGACGGAGACCCACCAGCGGCGATGCGTTATACAGAAGCGCGCTTATCGAAATTGAGTGGTGAGATGCTTGCTGATATCGAAAAAAATACGGTCGACCTTGTGTGGAACTTTGATGACACTGAAAAAGAGCCGACTGTATTACCAGCGAGATACCCCAATCTATTAGTCAATGGATCAACCGGTATCTCTGCGGGCTATGCTACTGAGATACCAACGCACAATCTCGCGGAAGTCATTGATGGAACGGTCTATATGATCGACCATCCACAAGCCAGCTTAGACAAATTGATGGAATTCATTCCAGGTCCTGATTTTCCAACTGGGGGCATTTTACAAGGAAAAGATGAAATCAAGAAAGCTTATGAAACTGGTCGTGGGAAAGTGATCCTACGCTCAAAAACGGCGATCGAATCTATCAAAGGAAACAAGCAACAAATCGTGATCACTGAGATTCCTTACGAAGTGAACAAAGCGACTCTTGTCAAAAAAATGGATGAGATACGCTTGAACAAGAAAATCGATGGGATCGCAGAAGTTCGTGACGAAAGTGATCGTACGGGTCTACAGATCGTTGTGGAATTGAAAAAAGACGCTAACGCTCAAGGAATCTTGAATTATTTATTCAAGAATACCGAATTACAGATCAACTACAACTTCAATATGGTGGCAATCGATCATATGACCCCTCATCAAGTAGGGTTGAAGGATATTTTAAGTAGTTACATCGAGCACCGCAAACAAGTGATCACCAAACGTAGTCAGTTTGACTTGGAGAAAGCGCAAAGAAGACAACATATCGTTGAAGGGCTGATGAAAGCTCTATCGATTTTAGATGAAGTCATTGCAACGATCCGTGAGAGTAAAGATAAAAAAGATGCGAAGCACAATTTAGTCCAAATGTTCCAATTTACAGAAGAACAAGCTGAAGCAATCGTTACGTTACAGCTTTATCGTTTGACGAATACAGACATTACCGAACTACGCCGTGAATCGCAAGAATTGATTGCTCTGATCACTGAATTAAATAAAATCCTTTCAAACGATAAAGAATTATTTTCTGTCATGAAAAAAGAACTACGTGAAGTCAAGAAGAAATATGCTTCTTCTCGCTTGACGTTGATCGAAGATGAAATCGAAGAAATCAAAATCGATACACAAGTATTAGTTGCGCAAGAGGATGTCATTGTCAGTGTCACACGTGAAGGCTATGTGAAACGAACAAGCCTTCGTTCCTATAGTGCATCAAAACCAGAAGAAATCGGTATGCGTGAAGGAGATTATCTTCTATATGCTGGGGAACTGAATACGTTAGATCATTTATTACTGGTCACCAATAAAGCCAATGTGATCTATCGACCAGTTCACGAACTACCAGATTTGAAATGGAAAGATGCCGGTGAGCATATCTCACAAACGATAGTGAATCTAGCTGTTGATGAATCCATTTTAGCGGTATTCCCCTATCAGAAAATCGATTCCGAAAAAACATTTGTATTTATCAGTAAAAACGGCTTGATCAAACAGACGCGGATGACAGATTTTGAACCATGGCGTACGTATAAGAGTCGTCCATTGAGTGGCATGAAGCTAAAAGCCAGTGAAGATGAATTAGTGGCTGTCTATCTTGAAAAAGAACAAACAGATCGTGATATTTTCCTTGTTACGCATCAAGGAATGGGCCTACGCTATCCGTTGACTGAAGTGCCAGTTGTTGGAACGAAGGCTGCAGGTGTCAAATCGATCAATTTGAAAGAAGAAGATTATGTCGTTAATGGTTTACTTGTCTTAGCAGAAGGAGATACGCCTATCGTTATCGTCAGCCAGCGTGGGGCAGTAAAACGAATGCTTGCACAAGAAATCAGTCAGACTTCTCGTGCCAAACGAGGTGTGACTGTATTGCGAGAATTGAAGAAACAACCACATCGAGTGATCTATATGTCAGAGGGGCATGCCAAAACGATGACGTTGATCAATCAAAAAGGACAAGAATTACCAATCGATCCGACGGATTATCCAATTGGTGATCGTACGTCCAACGGTTCATTTGTTTTAGATGAGAAAAAAGGCGGAGAAGTACAAATGGTGATTGATTCTCCAACGATGTATATCAAGGAATAACTGTTATAGTTTTTTATGGGATAGCTGGCAACTGTATTATTACAGTTGCCAGCTATTTTTTATTTATTAACATAAAATTAAGACTTGCACAAATAAAATATGAATAGATTCACAATAGATAAATGCCTATGTATCAGCTTTAATAACTACTATTATTTTATATTTGCTTTATTTGTTAATAAAAAAACAAGAAAACCCTTGCATTGGAGGCGACATGTGTTATACTTATCACGTAAAAACTGTTACATAAAACAGAAACGGGAGGTCCATACGATGGAACAATGGAATGGATTTAAAGGAACTAAGTGGAAAGAAGGCGTGGATACACGTGACTTTATCCAAAACAACTATACAGAATACCGCGGTGATGACAGCTTTTTAGAAAAACCCACTGAAGCAACAGAAAATTTGTGGGAAAAATTACAAAAATTGAATGATATCCAATTTGAACGTAATGGTGTATATGACATGGATACAGATGTCGTATCAACAATCACTTCTCACGAAGCAGGATACCTAGACAAAGATTTAGAAAAAATCGTCGGTCTGCAAACTGAAACTCCTTTGAAACAAGCATTCATGCCATTTGGTGGCATCAACATGGCGAATCATGCGTTAACAAGTAACGGCTATGAGCCAAAAGAAGAGTTAACACATATTTTCACAGACTGGAGAAAAACACATAACCAAGGTGTATTCGATGCTTATACTGCAGAAATGCGTGCTGCACGTAAAAACAAGATCATCACTGGACTTCCTGACGCTTACGGACGTGGCCGCATCATCGGTGACTACCGTCGTATCGCATTATACGGAATCGACTATTTGATGGCTCAAAAGAAAAAAGACCATGACAATACAGGCTACCATACGATGAGTGAAGAGGTTATCCGTCTTCGTGAAGAAATCTCAGAACAATATCGTGCATTAGCTCAAATGAAAGAAATGGCTGCAAAATATGGGTATGACATTTCAAAACCAGCTGCAAACGCAAAAGAAGCCGTTCAATGGTTATACTTTGGTTATCTAGCTGCAATCAAATCTCAAAATGGTGCAGCTATGTCGATCGGACGTATCTCTGCATTCTTAGACATTTATATCCAACGTGATTTAGACAACGGTGTGATCACTGAAAAAGAAGCACAAGAATTAATCGACCATTTAGTAATGAAATTACGTATGGTGAAATTTGCACGTACGCCTGAATACAACCAATTGTTCTCTGGCTTCCCGATCTGGGCAACCTTATCAATCGCTGGTATGGGCTTAGACGGACGTTCATTAGTCACAAAAAATGATTTCCGTATGTTGCACACATTGACAAATATGGGACCTTCACCAGAACCAAACTTGACTGTTTTATACTCAGAAAACTTACCAGAAGGCTTCAGAACGTATGCAAGTAAAATTGCGATCGAAAGTTCTTCGATCCAATTTGAAAATGATAACTTGCTTCGTGAACAATGGGGTTCAGATGACTGTGCGATTGCATGTTGTGTATCTGGAACGGTTGTTGGTAAAGATATGCAATTCTTCGGTGCTCGCGCAAACTTAGCTAAGGCTTTGTTATACGCGATCAACGGTGGCGTGGATGAAATGACAGGCGCACAAGTAGGTCCTGAGTATCGTCCGATCACAAGCGACACATTAGACTTTGAAGAAGTAAAACACAACTTCATGAACATCATGGACTGGTTAGCTGAGCTTTATGTCAATACGCTAAACATCATCCACTATATGCACGACAAATATTCTTATGAAGCAGCACAATTAGCTGTCATGGATACAGACTTGAAACGTACATTTGCGACAGGTATCGCAGGTATCTCTCACGCAGCAGATAGCTTATCTGCAATCAAATATGCACAAGTTAAACCAATCCGTAATGACAAAGGGATCACAGTTGACTTTGAAGTAACTGGTGACTTCCCTAAATATGGTAATGACGATGACCGTGCCGATGAGATCGCTGAATGGATCTTAGAATACTTCATGGGTCAAATCAAACGTCATAAAACTTACCGTAATTCAACTCCGACAACTTCATTATTAACGATCACATCAAATGTCGTTTACGGGAAAAATACTGGGAATACACCTGACGGACGTGAAGCTGGTAAACCTTTAGCACCTGGTGCAAACCCAAGTTATCAAGCAGAACAAAATGGGTTGCTTGCAAGCTTGAACTCAACTGCGAAATTCAACTATGCACACGCACGTGATGGTATCTCTAATACACAAACAATCAACCCTTCTGGTTTAGGGAAAGATGAAGAAACAAGAATCGACAACTTACGTAACGTCTTAGATGGTTACTTCTCAAGAGGAGCATACCACTTGAACGTGAACGTATTCAGTAATGACTTATTGCGTGATGCCATGGAAAAACCAATGAAATATCCAAACTTAACGATCCGTGTTTCTGGATATGCGGTTAAATTCCGTGACTTGACAAGAGAACAACAATTAGACGTATTAATGAGAACGTCACACGACAGAATGTAAGACAATTAATGCAGTGTAAAAAGGAAAGGCAAAAGTTCCGCATGAGCTTTTGTCTTCCTTTTTTACAACTATATGTAAAAAAAGGATATATAGAGTGTTAGAGGCAAACAGATAGATCTCCTCTTCACAGCATGTTGAGAAGTCGCAACATTGTCCGTGGCTCATAACGAAAGAAACTAAAGAAAAGAAGTGATTAAAATGGAAGAACAAACAAAAGGCTATGTCCATTCGATTGAAACATTTGGGTCTGTAGATGGACCAGGCGTTCGCTTTGTCGTCTTCATGCAAGGTTGTCGCATGCGTTGTGAATTTTGCCATAACCCAGACACCTGGAATATTGGTGGAGGAAAAGAATATACCACAGATGCAATTTTAGACCAAGCAGAACGTTACCGTTCTTATTGGGGGAAACAAGGAGGGATCACGATCAGTGGTGGTGAACCTTTATTGCAGATCGATTTCCTGATCGAATTATTCCAAAAGGCGAAAAAACGTGGCATTCATACAACAATCGACACATGTGGAAAACCATTTAGCCATGATGAGCCTTTCTTTTCTCGTTTTGAAGAGTTGATGAACTATACGGACTTACTGTTATTCGATATCAAACACATCGATAACGAAGCACATAAAAAATTAACTCATTGGGGCAATGAAAATATCTTAGAAATGGCTCAGTATCTTTCAGATATCAAGAAACCTGTCTGGATTCGTCATGTGTTAGTCCCAGAACGTAGTGACTATGATGAGTATTTGATCCGCCTTGATGCATTCATCAAAACACTTGAAAATGTCGATCGTGTCGAAATCCTTCCTTATCATACAATGGGTAAATACAAATGGGAAACGCTTGGTTTGACGTATCCATTAGAAGGAATCGAACCACCGACAAAAGAACGAGTAGAAAATGCAAAACGTCTTCTTCATATCGAAGATTATACAAAGTATTTAACTAGATAGACGCGAACGGAAGGAAGATAAGTATTGCTTCTTTCCGTTTTTTTGCTATTATTGAATAGGAGAAAACAAAAAGGAGCGAGTCAAATGTCAAAAGTTTTAGTTTTTGGTCATCAAAATCCTGATACAGATGCAATTGGAGCAGCGATTGCATTTTCATATTTGCAAAATCAATTAGGAGTAAACGCTGAGCCTGTCGCTTTAGGCACGCCAAGTGAAGAAACACAATTTGCAATAGATTACTTCAAATTAGAGGCGCCTCGAGTGATCACATCGATCAAAGAGGAACAAGCAGATGTCATGCTTGTCGATCATAATGAATTCCAACAAAGCGTAATAGATATTGCGGAAGCTACGATTCTAGCAGTAGTTGACCATCATCGTATCGCCAACTTTGAAACAGCGAATCCATTGTATTATCGTGCTGAACCAGTGGGTTGTACAAGTACGATCATTCTAAAATTATTTAAAGAAAATCAAATTGAGATTCCGAAAGAAATCGCTGGAATCATGTTATCAGCAATCATTTCAGATACATTGTTGTTCAAATCACCAACTTCAACAGAAGCAGATCAATTGGCTGCAAAAGAGCTAGTTGAAATCTCTGGTGTAGACTTAGAAGCGTATGGTTTAGACATGTTGAAAGCAGGTACAAATCTAAGTGATAAACCAGCAGAAGTATTACTTGATCTAGATGCGAAAAGTTTCCCTATGGGTGAAGCAAGTGTTCGTATCGCTCAAGTCAATACAGTTGATCTAAATGAAGTAATGGATCGTCAAGCTGAACTTGAAACTGCTATGCAAACAGAGATCGCGACAAATGGGTATGATCTTTTTGTTCTTGTTGTAACAGACATCTTGAACAGCAACTCAGAATTATTGATTGCTGGTGAAAGAAAAGAACAAGTTGAACAAGCTTTTGGCGTGAAGTTAGAAAATAATCGCGCATTTTTACAAGGGGTCGTTTCACGTAAAAAACAAGTGGTACCTCAATTAACAGAAGTTTTCAATTAGGCAATGAGATTGGAAGAAGGGAGTGGGAGTGTAACCAGTTGGCTGGGACCTCCCGCTTTTTTCATTCAAGGTGTCACATAGAAAGCAGGTAAACAGATATGCAATATTTTTATTCTTTAGAGAACGAACGAAAACTAATTGAGCATCCGCTCTTCCAACCAATGATCGACTATTTGATCGAACAAGGCTCACAAGAGGTCATTTTACGCCAACTAAAGAAAGCATTTCCCCAAAAGAAAATGGAACACTTTCTTGATCAAATGATCGATAGTGGCTTGATCATCCGAGAAAATCGCCGTTACCGCTGTGCTTTTCCGGTCTATGACCAAGGAGATTTCCAAACAGAGATCAATCAACTGACTAAAGAATTGATCAATGAATTAATGAAACAACCGGAACACCTCAGAAATCTCTTCTTATCAGAAGAAATTTGGGATTTCTGCCATGAAACAACGTCTCCTTATTTTTATGCCACTACTTTTTCAGTTCCTACGATTGTGCGGTTGGAAGCAGGAAATGAGAACTATCGCTTTGTAACGCTCAACCAAGGAGAGAACGTGGTTTCTTTACCAACGTATTTCCATCTCCAAAAACAGCAAACCCCACTATATGAGGAATTTCAGGCTCTAGGGCAGTTGATTGGCGATGTGAATGAAACCTATTTTTTTGACCAAATAGAAGTGATTATCGAACGAATTTGTGAAAACAAATACAAAAAACGCCGTGAGTCGATTTTTTTAGATGCCTTATTATTAGCGGGGGTTGTTGTCCAACAGGAGCAATATCAATTGCTCTTGCCTGTAACAGAGGATAGGAATGACGCATTGCTACAAAAATATAAACCTTCAACGGAAACACCGATGCAAGCCGCCTTTATTAAAGAACAAGCGTTGGTCGAAGTCATGCGGCAATTGGATTTAAAATCTTATTCTTATATCAAGAAAATATGACCTCAACAATTGTCGGGGATCCCGCCGACTAAAACCGAAAAAAGTGAGAACAGAAGGAACTACTTCGAAAAATCAGGCAGCATCCACAAAAATTAGAAAATAATTTTTGTGGATGCTGCCTGATTTCACGAGACTTAACACTCCTGTCCAGATCTCATTGGGATCATGCTGCTTTACGAAAATGCCGCATCATATAAGCCAAATTCCCAATAAACAAGATATCTAGAATATTACTAGTGATTTGGATATTGGCAGAATTAATCGATGGCGCAAAGGCTAGGATGAATAGTGCTACGAGACTATAGCAAAAACAGAAAAAGGTGCTGGTTTGTATGACCATTGGCATTCTTAATTGCTTGGTGATCAATGAAAAAATAAAGAAAGTAAATATCGTTAAAATCACAACTAAACCGTTAATAATGAAGAAAAAAAGTGAATCTTGATTAACCGTATAGAGCATAGCTGTTAAAAGGTTCAGTGATTTCAGTATCACGAAAATAACATTTACTTCATTAAATGTATTCATCTTTTTTTTAGCAAAATAGGCGGCGAAACATAACGAGAAGATAAGGCCGCAGAAAGTAGAAAGAATCAAGAATATTGGGTTGTCAGTCGATTGGTTCAGCTCGGAATGGTCAAGCAATAACCAGCCAAATGAATTGCATGGGATGCTTGAAGTCTTAAAATAAGCATAAAAGAAAAAAAGTAAAGCATTCAAAACGGCAAAAACAGATCCCCAATGTAGATAGGTCGTTGTTTTTTGTTGTATTTCCATAAGTACTCCCATAAATTTAATGATATACAATATAATAACAAAATGATGAGGAATTGTCGATGGTTTTTAATAAAACAAATAAATAGACGATGGTCGGATGAAAAAATTTCATCGGATCATCGTCTATTTTGTGAATATTCATTTCACATTACTTCGACGTTTGCGCACTTTCTTTGTCCAGAATCCGCCAGAAATATATTTTGGTTCGTAGGAGATAATAAAAGCGCGTTCTTCAACTTCTTTGATCAAGCGATAAAGCTCACGTTCACTTTTGCGTGGAGATAAAATCTCTAGAACTAACCGTTCACCTTCTAAACCAGTTGCTGACGTTTGAGTCACTCCAAACCCATTTTGTCGAAGAATGATCGGTAAATTTTTATCCTCTGAAGTATTTGCTGGTAGGATCGTCGTTACCATGATATATCCTAGTGCTAATTTATCCTCAATGGCAATCCCAACACTGATACCAACAGCATAGCCTAACGCATAAACGAACAAATTCAATGGATTATCTAAGCGGTCTAAAACCAGCGATAAACCAACGATATAAATAGTGATCTCAACCATACTAACTAATGGAGCGATGTAGCGATAGCCTTTCATGGTCAACATAAAGCGTAGGGTATTTAATGTGATGTAAGCGAAATTGATGAAAAAGATCATCGCTAACATTTTTGGATCGAACATAATAAGAACTCCTTTCAGTAGCGTCTATGTTCATCATATCAGAAATAATGCGATTGAAGAAAAGAATAAACGTTTATTACTTTAAAAAAATGATAAAATGATTATAATAGAATTATAAAGAGAGTCAGGTGAGCGCGATGAAGCGAATGAACAGGGTCATTGGAGTCAGTCATATATGTAGTATTTTTCTTAGTATGTATTTAGGGACCCATGCGATCCAACAACCCATTGAAGCGAATTCCTTGTTATTCCCAATCTCACTAACTGATGGGGTAATATTAAGTATTTTTCTTTTTCTAATGGTGTTTATTGGTAATATTTTTGGTAGTGTGGCTAGCTTCTTTAAAATGTCGATTTCCCCAGCCTTATCCATAGGATTAGGAACCATAGGAATATTCGCCATGTTATTCTTTGTTAAAAGAATGGATTTTTATACTATTACATTTGGGCTACTATGCCTTGTACAAGTCATGCTAAGTTTATGGTTGTCTTTACGGTCAACCAATCTAATGAAAATCAGGTGAATCAATCAGTGAATCCAATTATTTTGAAACGAACCATCAAAAACATACCCGTATTAGAAGTTGTCCAAAAAGAGTTGAAGACAGAGAAAATCCCAGTAGTGATCTACTATCATGGTTGGCAGACAAGCAAGGAGCTTGTATTGACTCAAGGTAGAAAAATGGCTAAAAAAGGGATGCGAGTTTTGCTTCCAGATGCGATGAACCATGGCGAGCGTAAACAACCCGTTTCAAAAATTCCTTCCTTTACTTTTTGGAGTAGTATCTACGGGAATCTATTCGAGTTTGATACATTGATCGAACATCTAAAAAAACGTGAACTTCTTTCAGATAAATTAGCTGTGGGTGGTGTGTCAATGGGTGGAATGACCACTTGTGCATTGCTAGCCAAACACCCAGAAATCACTGGCGGAATTTGTTTGATGGGATCACCATCACCACTTGAATATGGTGAAGAAATCTCACGTAGAGCACAAGAATTCCAGTACAAGTTGCCCGTTGACTACTTTGATTTGATTTCTTGGGTTAACCAATATGATCTATCTTTACAACCAGAAAAATTAGCAGGTCGTCCTTTATTTTTCTGGCATGGTGAAAAAGATGAAAAGATTCCTTTTCGACAAGTGTCTAAATTTGTCAAAAAAAACCAAGATAAGTCTTATGGTAAGGGAATCGTCTTTCGTGCTTCTTCGGAAAAACGTCATATGGTTGAAGTCCCATTGATGGATGAAGCAGCGGATTTTTTGAGCCAAATGATGGCTGTGTCTATATAGTAAGTAAGAGGACTAAATAGATAAAACGTCTATCAAAGAGAAATTTTTTTCTTTGATAGATTTTTTTTTCAGAACTACTTCAGAGTTGCTCTTTTTTAGCACAAATCTTTGCTATAATGACTATAGTTATGGAATTAGGCATGGAAGGGGAGATTTTATGCCAACATTGGCAGATGTAGCTAAACGAGCAAATGTCTCGAAAATGACGGTTTCTCGGGTGATCAATCATCCAGAACAAGTCACTGATGAGCTAAAGGAACTAGTTTTTACAGCCATGGCTGAATTGGATTATCGTCCAAATATTGCAGCAAAAGCGTTAGTTTCGAACCGTTCACAGATCATCAAGTTGTTTATTCTTGAGGAAATCGATACCACGGAACCCTATTATATGAATCTACTCATGGGAATTGCTAAAAGGATTGGTAAAGAGCACTATTCCTTGCAATTAGTGACCAACGATGCTTTTGACGTCGGCTCCTGCGATGGTTATATCATCACTGGCGTGCGTCAAAGAGATTTTGATTGGATCAATCGTCTAGAAAAGCCAGTCGTGTTATTTGGTGAAAATCGTATGGGCTATGATTATGTTGATAGCGATAATCAATATGGGACCGCCAAAGCGACACAATATGCCTTAGAAGTTGGTTATCAAACGGTTGTTTATATCGGCATTGATGAAGCAGAACCTTTTGAACTATCTAGAGAAGCGGGCTATCTAAAAGTGATGGAAGAGGCCGGGCTAACTCCGAAAATGCTGCGTTTTGATAATCATTCCACCACACCAGAAAAATATATCACGGAACATTGGGACGAATTTTCAGATAAAACGTGTTTTGTTTGCAGTTCTGATCGTTTAGCGCTTGGTATCGTTCGTGGCATCACACAAGTTGGCGGACAGTTACCCGATCAATTTGGCGTTATTGGTTTCGATGGCGTATTTCTTGATCAAATCAGTTCCCCAAAACTGACTACCGTTAAACAAGACATCATTCGTATGGGGGAAGTGTGCGGCGAAATGCTATTAAAGAAAATTACTGAAAAAGGAGCAAGCCAAGGATACCGTCACTTTTTCCCAGAATTGATCATTCGTGAAACGACAAGAAAGTTAAATAAGACTAACGCTTAGCTATAGAAAATAGACGATTTGTGCTATTATAAGAGAAAGTCCACTTAAAAAGGATGGTTTACATGACAGAAATCAAACGAAAACATTTTCGCTTTCCTGCATACGATGATCACATAGGTGTAAAGTTAAAAAATGAAAATAGGCGTGTGCTGTTTGACGGACAAGATGATCTGATGACCGATACAAGCGACAAACCATTGTTCGAGCAAATCAATGAATTTCATTTTGAGGATTATTCAAAAAATGAAAAAAATCCTCATTCGACAGTCAATGTTCGGCATGCTTCAACACAAAAAGCAAATCTAGCAAAACATAAACAAAATTTGCCAGACTATAGGCAGAGTAAAAAAACACAAACCAAACGAAACAGTCAGACGAATTTTGGCTATAATCGTCATGCCAGCCCTTCAGAGCAAAGACCAACACAAGAAAAAACAAGCCAATCACGAAGTGTATTCAATAGTTCGGGAAGAGAACGTTCTTATTTTGTACCTAAGTACGTACCAGCTTCGATCATTCCTGATCCGAAGAAAAATAAAATCTCTGAAGAAGAATTGCTCGCTTCGATCAAAAAAGAAAAGAATGCGTATCTTTTATTTGAAACAGAAAATACACCCTATGATGGAAAACAAGGTGTAACAATGAACCAAGAGAAAAGTTCAAGTAAGAAAACTCATGGAGTATTAGATCGTTCGTTGGAAGGCCTGATCAATGACCAAGGTAATTCCTTGAAAGGCAATGGTTATTTCCAATAAGTAGTGACTGCTCAAGTATGAGAAAAAGTTGTTCCTTCAAACATTCAGACACATAAGAAACAAGCAGGACTTGTGAAAAAATGTCTGGATGTTGGAGCGGAACAGCTTTTTTTTGACCGACTATATTATTGCAGTAGAAAGGAACAGGAAAATGATAAATAGACCCTCATCAATGAAAAGGTTTGGTTTTACTTATGAGACCCCTTATCCACAATTGATTGAAGAAGATACTATGGTACCAAAACCTGGCGAACACGACTTATTGATCGAAGTTGTAGCACTTTCGATCAATCCTATAGATACGAAGCGAAGAGAAATCGTCAAAGAAGAAACATTCACTGTGCTCGGCTATGATAGTGTGGGTTATGTACGGGAAATGGGCGCGGCTGTAAAGGGGTTCGAGCTGAATGACCGTGTCTATTATGCAGGAACGACTCAACGTGAAGGGAGTCAACAAGAGTATCAAATCGTTGATGCACGGATCGCTGCAAAGGCTCCTAAGAATCTTAGCGACGAAGCTGCTGCAGGGATTCCATTGACTGCACTCACTGCCTATGAATTGCTATTTGAAAATTTTCAGTTAGTTCCTCAAGAAAAAGCAAATGAAGGGAAAGAGCTTTTGGTGATCAATGGAGGAGGTGGCGTTGGTTCGATCATGACGCAACTAGCGAAGTGGACGGGTATGAAAGTTTATGCAACTGCTAGTCCGCACAATTTTGGATGGCTTGAAAAAAATGGCGTAGATGTTCCGATAGATTACCATCATTCTCTTTATGACCAATTAAAACAAGCTGGGAGCGATGGTGTTGACTATATCGCAGTGTTGTATGATATTGAATCCTATCTACCAGAAATAAAAAAAATCATTCAACCTTTAGGGCATATCGGAATGATCGTCAATACAAAAGCGAAAATCGATTGGAATGAATATAAAAATGATTCAATCAGCTTCCATTGGGAGTATGTTTTCACGAAAACAGATCATAATAAAGAAATCGCAACACAAGGCGCAATCCTAGAGACATTGACAAAGTTATTTGAAGAAAATAAACTTCATAGCCACGTAACCACTGTTTACTCAGATGGTATCAGCCGAGCTTCACTTGAACAAGCGATGAAGTTGGTGAAGGAAGGTAGCCAGCAAGGCAAAGTCGTTTTGTCAGGTGGGTTCAAATCCACCGGTGGAAAAATGGCTCGATAAGACAAGTAGTAAGAATGACTATAAAAAAGCAACTGTGGCTGGAACATGGTTTCTCTCGCACTATCTAAAACCAGATAAACGGCGAGAAATAAATACTTCTGTTCCGACCTCAGTTGCTTTTTATGGTAAGAGTTCAATCTATATATGAATCTTCCACAGGTTCTAATTGATTGACTGTTGGGGATGGAGCTGTGATTTTTTTGAAAGGATTAGCGAAGCGGAAGTACTTCACTTTATTCAATGTATAAGATAAAATTGAGCAACTCAAAAGAGTATAGGCAAAATGCGTAAAATCCAAATACAACAAAGACACAACTAAAATCCCAAACGTGATAACAAATAGACTTTTCCCGATATTCACATGATAATATTTTTCAATTGCTTGATAAACGATATCGGTTCCGCCAGTGCTGCCCCCAAAACGAAAAACTAAGCCACAACCGATTCCCGAAAGAATGCCAGTCATTAGACTATTCACTAAAAGATTTCCAACAGCAAAGTGGACATTTAAATTTTCCCATACATGCAAGAAGAAGACCAGAGAAAATGTTCCGACGATCGTTCGAATAAATGCATGTTTTCCAAAAATAAACAAGGAAATCAGCAATAAAGGTAAATTTATGATCAGTGAGGTGATGGAAGGCGCAAAGCCAAATAAATGATTAAGTAAAAGAGCAATTCCTGTGACACCACCGTCAGCTAATTTTGAAGGGAGATTGATTCCGGTTACCGCTAATCCATAAAGAGCAGCCCCAAAAATAATTCCACATAAGTCTAATAAAAATTTTACTTGTTTCATCTCTAACCTCTTTTCTTTTTGAAAATTTTCAGCAATCTTTATATTACACTGAACGGCTCTATAAATTCAATAGGTAAATAGAAAAAAATATACATAATGAAGTGTATTTAATTTCGGTCAATCATTCCTTGTAAAACAATCTTTTAAATCAAAAATGATTCTATGTAAAAATATGTATTGCATAATTTAGGGATAAAAAAATAGTGAATAAAATAGTGTGATAAATAAAAAAATGTATTTAAATATAAAAAAACATAAATTATTTTATTAAATTTAACGATTATGATGTTAAAACAACCGATTTTTACTTTTTTGGTCACTGACACACAACTTAAAGTATAATAATTATTGAACAAGCCAGTAAACAAGTATCTCCCCCACGAGATTTTAAAAGTTACTGGCTGTTTTTTTTGTTCAAAATTCCAACTTCTACTTTACAACGGGAACAATTGTTCGTATAATAAAAGAGCGAACAATCGTTCGGTATAAAATAATAGAGGTGATCAGAGATGCAATCAATGAGACGTTTTGGTGCGATGTTGTTGATTTTATTTTTTGGAATTATTATAGGTAATTATGGGTTACAAACAGCATTATTGATTTTTTTACCTTCGTTTGTATTATGGTTTGTGATGTGGGATGAAAAAAAATATCGACAAAATGAACGAAAACGCAGGTATGAAGAAACCTTCTATCAACATAGAGCTACGTACGATTCAAAATAACTAAATACAAAAACAAAACTTGCAATCACTTCTCACCATCTAGTCGATTGCAAGTTTTTTTTAAAACAACTTAGTTGGGGATTTACTTCGCTATGTTTATACTTAAAGGAGAACAGAAAGGAAGGTCATATGAATACGTTTATCGAAACGCTCAGTGAGAGAAAAGAAGAGTTATTCGCAGCAACATTTCAGCACTTATCTATTTCATTGATTGCATTATTGATTGCCGCAGTGATTGCGATCCCGCTTGCTATTTGGGCAGTCAACCACAAAAGAATGGCAGAATTTTTGTTACAAGTAACGAGTGTGCTGCAAACCATTCCCTCACTTGCACTTTTAGGATTATTGATTCCATTTGTAGGGATTGGCACTTTACCGGCATTGATTGCCTTGATCTTATACGCCTTATTACCGATATTTCAAAGCACTTATATAGGATTAGCAGAAATCGATCCATCAATTGAAGAAGCAGCAGTTGCTTTTGGGATGTCTCGTTTTCGAAGATTGATCAAAGTAGAGTTACCCATCGCGCTGCCTGTCATTATCTCAGGTATCCGCACTGCGTTAGTATTGATCATTGGTACAGCAACATTAGCAGCCTTGATCGGTGCTGGCGGGCTAGGAACATTTATCTTACTAGGAATCGATCGGAATACACCTGTTTTAACTTTGATCGGCGCAATCAGCTCCGCCTTGTTAGCTATTGTTTTCAGTAGCTTGATCCGTCTATTACAACACTTGAAACCTCGTTATACGATGATCACTTTAGGCTTGATTTTGACTTTAGTCGCAGGTGCTTCCATTTATCAAACTGGTTTCTTAAAACAAGAGAAAATCACGATTGCCGGTAAGCTTGGTGCAGAACCAGATATATTGATCCAGATGTACAAAGGATTGATTGAAGAAGAAACCGAAGCGGAAGTCGAATTAAAACCGAATTTCGGTAAAACCAGTTTTCTATTCAGCGCTTTAGAAAACAAACAAATTGATATTTATCCTGAGTTTACTGGAACAGTATTAGAGAGTCTGGTTACAGTTCCAGAATCAATCAAGGACCAAAAATTAACAAAAGAAGAAACGTATCACGAGGCCAATAGACTGTTAAATGAACAGTTCTCAATGACACTTTTAAGTCCGATGGCTTATCAAAACACATATGCTCTTGCTGTTAAACGTGACTTTGCGGATGAGCACCAAGTAAAATCAATTTCTGATTTAGCTAAAATCGAAAATCAAATCAAGGCAGGGTTCACGTTAGAATTTATCGATCGTGCAGATGGGTACAAGGGGATACAGGAACTTTATCAGTTAGATTTTCCGAGTGTCCAAAGCATGGAACCTAGTTTGCGTTACCAAGCAATAAATAATGGTGATGTCAATGTAGTTGATGCCTATTCTACCGACAGTGAACTGAAACAATACGATTTAGTCGTCCTAGAAGATGACCGAGGCTTGTTCCCTACCTACCAAGGCGCACCATTGATGAATGAAGATTTTGCCAATGATCATCCAGAAGTCGTGGCAGCTTTAGAGAAACTTAGCGGCAAAATAACGGAAGAACAGATGCAAACGATGAATTATCAAGTAAATGTCGAGAAAAAACAACCAGCTGAAGTGGCACGACAATTTTTGGTTGACCAAGGTTTAGTGAAGGAGGATAACAATTGACCGAACTGATTGAATTTAAAAACGTCCAAAAAACCTTTAATGACAAGTATGCAATTAGACAATTAGACCTTTCAATCAATGAGGGAGAGATCTTTGTATTGGTAGGTCCTTCGGGAAGTGGAAAGACAACTTCACTAAAAATGATCAATGGACTCTCATTACCAAGTGTCGGTGAGGTATATTTCAAAGGTAAATCATTAAAGGACTATAACTTGCAAAAAATGCGTTGGCAAATGGGATATGTCTTGCAACAGATTGCATTATTTCCAACGATGACTGTCAAACAGAATATCGAAGTGATCCCTGAAATGTTAGGCTGGGAAAAACAGAAACGATCCGAGACTTCGGATCAGTTACTGACAAAAGTTGGTTTAGATCCTGATGTCTATCGTGATCGAATGCCACAAGAATTGTCTGGAGGAGAACAACAGCGTGTAGGGATCATTCGGGCGTTAGCAGCCAATCCTGAAGTGATCTTGATGGATGAGCCTTTCAGTGCGTTGGACCCTCTATCAAGAACTTCCTTGCAGGAGCTTGTTTTATCACTTCATAAAGAATTAGGTACGACGATTGTTTTTGTTACCCATAATATGGAAGAAGCAATTAAACTAGGGGATCGCATCGCTGTGATGAAAGAAGGGGCATTGATCCAATGTGATACACCAGAACAATTATTGATGCATCCTAAGAATGACTTTGTACGTAGTTTCTTCGAGGAATCGATCCAAGAAAAAGATCAGACAGTTGAACAACTTGTACTTGCTGGCTTTTTTGAGAAAGAGATCACTGAACAACGAAGAGTGGTTCAGCTTGATACACCACTAAAACAATTATTTGCTCAACTAGAAGCAGTCGAAACAGTCAACATCTATAAACAAGAAATTCCGATTGGATCGATCTCCAGAGAAAATGTCTTTGCATTTCTAAGTGGGAAACAGAGTTGATTTGGATGTTTTAGACAGGTGAACAATGACTTGTTTAGATAACTAGACACAAAGAAGTAGTGGTTCAATAAAAGTTATTTAAAAAAATATTAGAATAACAAATAAAGAAATGATTGAATAAAGGCGTTGATTTTCGGATGCTTTTATTCGATCATTTATTATTACGAATATTATTTAACGGTAAATTAAAAATATCTCATGTTATCTTCATTTTTCTTGTAGACATAAGACGATTTATATTTTAAAATTATGATTAAGTAATAGTACATATATTTTTGTTGGAATCTTATTTCAATGATAAATCTAAAAGAAAATTGAATAATCATATAAGAAAAAAATGAAAAAATCACAGACGGGGTGTTATTTTTTTGTTTATTACTGTGCTTTTTTATTAGATTTGGGGGAGTAAAATGAAAGGAATATTAAATAAACAAAGTACAAGGCAATTAGCATTATTAGAATTGCTGTGGGAAAATGAATGGTTGACCGTATCGAAAATTGTCCAAGTCATCGGGGGAGTCGAAAAGACGATACGAACGGATATCAAACATTTAAATGAAATAATCAAACCGCTTAAAATTGAAACATCTTTTAAACACGGGGTTTTCTTGGATAAAACACTTGGGGTCTCAAAAACACATCTTTATTCTTTGTTTTTGCAAAACTGCATCGAATGTCAGATCATCGAAGAAATTTTTATCAATCCGAAGCTTTCTAAAGGTGAGTTATGTGATTGCTTGTTTATCTCAGAGACACAGTTGAACCGCTTGTTGGCCAAGCTAAATTCAGTTTTAGAAAAATTTTCAATACAAATCAGTCATGAATTGACGATTGAAGGTTCAGAGATAAATATTCGTAAATTATTTGCTAGTTTGATGTATGAAAAATATCTTTCTGCGGAACCGCTTCTTTTAAAAGAAGAGTTTGACCTGATCGATCGATTGATCCAATGTTTTTATGAGGAAAACATAACGATCATTGAAGCGAATGACCAACATCATTTTTTATTAAATAAAATACATTTAAAAGTACTAGCTGCGCTATATCGATGCAAGCAAGGCGGTTTTATAGAAAAAAAAGCAACTGTTTTTAACTACAAAACCATTTTGAATGACGAAGAATTAAAACGTAGATGTAAAGAATCTTTTGAAATTGAACTGAATGAAGACATATTATACAATTTATTTGCCAACTATTGCGAACCTTTTAAAGTGACCGGAGCTTGCCAACAGTTTGGTATGTTTCAATCATCCTTACATAGTAAAATTGAACGACTGATCAAAGATTTATCTCAACGATTTAATATCGAGTGTTCCCATAGTGATACATTGATTGCTGACATTTTATGGAGTAGTTTTCGAATCACTGGCCCGACTTTCATATTGAACAATGTGATTGAAGAATTTGTTTTAGAATTAATGGGTGAAAATCAAACAATCATGTTTGAATTAAGAGAGTGTTTTGCAGAAATATATGAAGAACTTGAACTTAAACCGTTTGATAAGAAAAATATGGTGTATCAATCGATCTATAGTTTGGTTACACAGTGGTCTGATTTTAGGATCGAGATGAAAAAGACCCATCAGATCAAGGCTGCATTGATCTTGGATGTTCCCATTGGTCATTTGCGTATGTTGAAGGAAGAAATCGAAATGCATTTCAGAAGTACGTACTCCGTTGATATCTTGTCACCATTTGATCTGTTCAGCCAAGTAAAATTAGAAAAATATGACTGTGTGTTGACAGATGTTTGTACAATCCGAGGGTCTATCGAACAACCGAGGGTGATTGGCATCCCACATTATTTCGATAATGAGTTCATTCACAAATTACATACTTTTATTATAAACAGAAAAGAAAGTGTCAAGTTATTTAGAAAAGAACTTGTGATGTAATCTGTTTAATAATCCAATTTATTAGATATGCCTATACTGGTATATCTTTTCTTATTTTTAATTAATAAAAACGCAAAAAATCATTGCTAAACATCTGTTTTGAAAATGGTTATAAATAGAATGATCACTGAATAAATGAGAATACATTAACTTTTTAATCTATACCAATTTTTTTAATGATAGAATTATTGACATTTTCAATACATTCACCTATAAGTTCTAACGTTATTTTACCAAGCGGTCGGTAGATTGAGATTATTTTTAGATAAATCATTATGTTAAAAATAATGTAGACGTTCAATATTTTTTGTTTGGAGAGGTGGAACCGAAATGAGAGAAATCTTAGATGGACGTTTGAAACGTCAGTTGAAGATTTTGGAAATATTATGGGATACTCAGTGGATGACGACAGCTGAATTAGCCGAAATGATCGAAAGCTCAGAAAAAACAACTCGAAATGATCTTTCACAAATCAATGAGATGATTGCACCGCTGACAATTGAAACCTCCTTTAGATCAGGAGTATTGCTAAAGAAAAATATGAAAACACCAAAAGCATTCATCTATTCAAAAATTTTGAGTAAAAGTTTGGAATATACCTTACTTGAGACACTATTTTTTAGAAGAGTAAGTTCAAAAGACGATCTAAGTGATAGTTTATACATATCTGAAACACAAGTATCACGTGTTATTAATCGAATCAATCAAGTCATCAGTAAATATGAATTTCAAATCAATAATCATCTCGATATTGTAGGTAATGAAGGGAATATTAGAGATTTTTTTTCTGCTTTCTTTGCAGAAAAATATAATTTACCTGAGAATTTAATGAAAGGCGATGATCTCTCTCTGATCACGGATATCATCGAAGTATTTGTAAAAGAGAATACGATCTGGGCATTAGTCAATAATGACAATCATTTGTTTTTAGGAAATATGAAATTTCATTTATTTATTTGTTTTGTTCGTTTGAAGCAAGATTATCAGTTGATATCGAGGAATATACCGTTTATTTTCCAACATTTCGCAAATGAAACAGAACTTTTAGGACGTATCAATGAAAAGTTTGTCGTCAATTTAAGAGAAGAAAACCTCCAACAACTTTTCTATGAGTTTTATCAACCGATTCATCCGACTTTACGATTACAATATTTAAATGTCCAAGTTGATGCAGTAAATCAAAAAAATAAACTAAATCAAGTAATTGAATACTTAGAAAATAAGTTCGGTATAATTTGTGAAAATCGTGATCAATTGATTCATGATATTTATTGGACAACCATGAATATGGTAAGACCCACCTATATTTTACATAATAAGAAACGAGAATTTTTTCAAAACGTAAAAAGAGACAGTCCCACACTAGTGAAAGATTTAGAAGACCGATTTTTTGAGATTTATCAGACATTAGGATCTGCATTTCATAGTTATTTAGATGAAATGATCCATCAATCTGTCTTCAAGTTGTTGACTTCCTGGTCAGATCTATGGGTACAAGTACGGAAGCAAAAGATAAAACTCAATGTCGCCCTATTATTAGATAGTTCTTATGATCATATGTGTATGCTCAAAGAGGAAATCAAATTTTATTTTCGACATAATATCAATATAGAGATTCTTCACCCTGCGACAAAAATACAAAATGATTATTTAAAAAAGTTTGATTGTCTTCTGACAGATATATATTTCAATGACTATTTTGAAGTGCCTACTCTTGGAATTTCTAACTATTTAGATGAAGTCATCATTGATAAATTGGTCGAGTACTATCACATCAAAGTGGATGAACTTGCTGAGATTTGATCTACTATACAAAAATCAGTTGGCAATTATTTCTGTTGGTGGGAATTATTAAGAAAAGTTCAAACTGATTAGTTAAAATAATATGTTATTTATTTTTTCTTGATTTCATATGGACTCTATAATGCTATTTTATCACTGTTATATATGGGTGATTGGTCAATTATTGTAAGTCTGGTTTGTATTTGTTACTAAAATAAATAACTATATATTCTTATTTTGTTTACCAAACTGGCGGTAAAACTTGGTTTTAAAAGTGCTGGTTTTTTAAGGATAATTGTTTTGTGGGAATTGTGTCGTTTATATTAGGAGGTGAAGGGTGAGATAAAAAAGACGATGTATTACATGATAGGTGTGTTGTTGTTATGCTTTATGAGTCCAACTGTCTATCATGCTCAACAATCAGAAATACAAACAGTTCATGTCGAAGCAACGATCGGTGATTTAGGTAATAGTTCCGAAAATCAAGACGACACAGGGCAGAGTACCCAAAATGAAGAACAGCAAGCTACAGGTCCAACATCAAACAAAAGTGAAGGTTCTTCCTCTAAATTCCCACAAACTGGGGAACGTTTGACCAATGGAATTGCTTTGATCGGTTTATTGCTTACTCTTTTTTCGATAGGATCGTTTTATACATTCAATCAAAAAGAAGAACGACTACAAAAAATTTAGTGAAATAATATAGATTATTTCAGCAAGGAGAGAAATTCAATATGAAGAAGCTAAGTAATTTAGCGATTGTATCTACAATTTTATTAAGTGGTTTAGGACTTGGTTCAATAAACGTTGCTGCCAATGACTTGGGATGGATTCCTGGACAACCAGACAATACACCGGGACAAACGATCAAAGGTGATGACAAAGCAGATGTTCAAGTTTCAGGATGGATCGGAGAATGGGATCCAGTTGATCCAGAAGATAAACGCTATATCGATATCACGATCCCAACGACTGTAAGATATGCAAATGCGATGGCAGAAGACGGAACGCCTCAACCAGAGATCGTTTCCCCATTATATGCAATGACAAATAATTCAACTTCACATAGAGTGATGATCGAAGTAGATAGTTTTGCGGAGACAAGCTCAACTGGGATCACTCAAGATTTGTTCTTTACACCATTAAATGAAGCAGCGGTTCGTTTGCAAAGTGCTTCTGGACAGTTCTTGAATACTCGTACTTATTTGACAACTATTGGAACAGGACAAACAAAATCCTTGAAATTTGAAGGAGCAATCACTAGTCCTTTCCAACAGGATGTTATTGTGACACCTGCATACACGATGTCATTCCATTTTTCTGCATTAGCTAACTAATCTTAGCAAAGTTGATAAGTATTCCATTACTCAGTTTAGTAGAAAGAGCCTGAATGAAAGACTTTTCAGTTATAATTTTGAGAAAGGAGGTTGAGAAAAATGGCACATAGTAATAATATTGAAAAAAAGAATCATAGTAAAAAGAAGAGAACTTATATCTTGTTTTCTTTGCTACTCGTATGTCTTGTAGCAGGGATCGGCGGATACTTTTATTTTAATCAATCTCCTCCTCAAGTAGTGGCAGGATTGCCTGATTTAGATGATCATCTGTCAAGATTGAGTAATGAAGAGATTTTAAAAGCAATGCAAGATCAAGTAGATAAAGACAAAATGCGTATTCTTTTGAAACATGATATAGAAGTTGATAAAGAAGGAAAAGCGAGTGTCGATGTACGTAATAATGGTCAGAATGCATTCAATATCCAAGTAGAATACTATCTAGCATCAAATAATAAACAATTGTATAAATCAGGATTGATTCCTCCAAACAACCGAATAGACTCTATCCCTTTTGAGAATCTACCTGATGCTGGCAGTCATGATGTTAGAATTTTATACAATATTTATAACGAAGAAAAATTGGTCAATACAACAACGATCGATGGTAAAATCAACATTAGTTGATCGCTGATTGAAGGTAACATAAATAAAAAATGGAAGGCTCTGAAAATAGATTATCTATTTTCGAGCCTTCCAATTTTTTATTTAGCTTTTAACTCAATGATAAATTGTTCTTAGTACCAACCGTTAGCTAACCAGAAAGCTTTGGCTGCATCCCAAGAGCCATAACGAGAAGCAACATATTGTTCTGCCACTCTTTCTTGATTGGCAGCAGAATAGTCACCGTTCAAGTAAGAAGAGTCTAATTGGTAACGGCCGATATAACGTCCGTTTGTTGCTGTATAAGAACCGCTAGATTCTTTTTGTGCGATCCATTCTTTGGCATCGTTCGTACCAGTTGAAACAGCGACTTCAGTAGCTGGTGCTTGTTCTACAACTGGTGCTTGTTCTACTACAGGTGTTTCCACAACTGGCGCTGTTTCTTGAACAGGTTCTACAGGTGCTTGAGTAGCGACAGGAGCAGTTGCTTGCTCACCAGTAGGAATAGTTAATTCTTGACCTGAAAAAATCAGGTGAATGTTTGAGATTGAGTTAGCTTCGGCAATTGTTTGGATCAAGGAGTTGTCACCAACGTATTTTTGAGAAATCGTTGATAAAGTATCACCTGATTGAACAGTGTAGGCTTCGTCTGCGTGTGCAGAAGTACCCATAAATAATGCAGCGCCGGCGGCCAAAGTTGTTCCAAAAAGAATAGTTTTAAGTGATTTCATGAAAGATCTCCTTCGTATTTTAAAAAGTTATTTTGATTAGCTGTTTTCGCTAACGAGTAATACTTTACCATGATGAGACATTTCATAGGTGATAAAAACGTAACAGTTTATGACAAAGCTACCTTTTTTGTAATATTCAACGAAACATATGTAATCGAAAAACGCTTTCTTTCTTTTAATTGAAAGAATGTATGTTCTCGTTTTTTGATGAAAAAAATTAGTTAAGAAAATATTAAGCGGATAATAAATATGTTTTTTTCTATTGTAGAAGATAAAATGGGTGGCTATCTATCAGTCATAATAGCTATTCTTAAGCCTAATGACGACAATCAAAGGAGTAAATAATAAAAAAACATGGAGCAAATGGTTGCCCCATGTTCTAAAAAAATCAAATCCCAATTATTGATGTTCTACACGATTGGAGATCATTGGAAAGAATTTCAAACAATAAATAGCACAAATCCCAACAATAATATATATAGCTTTAGCTAAAATAGTCGTAGAGCCGCCTGCAATCGTCGCAACTAAATCAAATTCTAATAAACCGACTAACAACCAGTTCAATCCTCCAACAATCAACAATGTTAAAGCAATCATATCTAATGTTTTCATTGAAATTACCCCTTTCCTATATGACATACTATTATTATAAAACAATTAAAGAATTTGTACTAAAATATTGCCTGTAATTTAATTTATAGTCCTTTCATTTCAACGTTTTATAGAATTTGAAAATTTAAAATAGATATGTCTTGACAATAGACAAGTAAAAGATTAGATTTAGCTGGTTATAAAATAATAATATTTATTAAGGAGAAGAACATGAAAAAAAAATGGATGATTACTGGATTGATTGCATTATTGCTAGGGGCTATTGGTTATACGGGCACACGGTTTGCAGGAGAAGTTTTATTCTGGGGTGGAGAATCTGATATCACTAAGATCAACGAAAATTTAGAAAAACTTGATCAACAGTTAACAAGCCATGACCAAAAAATCACTGACTTAAATAGTCAATTAGCAATAAAAAATCAAGATCTTCAAAATATACAAACAAAAGCGCAAGAATACCAAACAAAGATCACTGACTTGGAAACGCAAAAAAGCCAATTGGTTGCTGAACATGCAAATTTACAAAACCAATTAACTAGTAAAGAAAATCAATTAAATGACAAACAAATCGAAATCAACAATAAGATCAATGAAATAACTCAAAAAATAAACGAAATCAATACCCTAAATAGTCAATGGAATACTAGACTTCAAGAAATCCAGGGCAAATATACAGAGATGCAAAGTACTGTTAATCAATTAAACGAACAAATCAGCCAATTAAATCGAGAAAAAACAAATTTGCAAGCTGATTTAGCAACCGCGAAGAAACAATTAGAAACTATTTCAGCAGAAAATAGTAATTTGAGAAGTTATATCGCACAATTAGAAAAAGCGAGAAACGATGCAAAGCAAACGGCGGAAAAATCTCAACAAATCGTTGATCGCCAAGTGAATAAGTAGACGTTAAAGATACTTTTTTAGAGTTGTTTTTCCAAGGAAAATCACTTGAAAAACGGAACGTTTGTTCGTATAATGGTGATGAGGGGAGAGATGACAATGGAAAGAAAATATGGAACAGTCTCAAAAATCAGAACGATCAAACTAGGGGAACGACCACTGATCCGTTTTACTTTAGGCTCAGAGAATTGCTTGATTGCTAATCATAGTCTTAATTTTATTGCCGATGTAGATGAAGGAATGAAGATATTTGTGAAAGGCTACTATAATAACCGTAAGCAATTTGTCGTCAAAGACTACACGGTATTAGAAAAATCAAACATTGTTGTCGCTTTTGAAAATAGTCTCTTCCCTAAACAGAAGATCATCAAATGAGAGAACAAAGTCAATGTTCGATATTAAGAACTAATGGATTACTCTTATATAGGTAGAAAAATTGTAAATTGACTCGATGAACTGCCTTGTTTTTTTAATAACAAACAAAAAAACTCATGGCATAAACCATGAGTTTTACTTATTTATGCAGACGATGGGATTTGAACCCACACGAGCTTACGCTCACAAGACCCTCAATCTTGCATGTCTGCCGTTCCATCACGTCTGCAAGAAACAACACTTTAATCATAGCGAGTAACGAAATAGATGTCAAGATATGAAAGAGGAAAATCATGAATAAATATGATGGGGAATTTTCAATTTTAGGAATGGTGGCAGGCATTATCATTGGATCTGCATTTGGACAATTGACCATGGGGATATTCTTAGGTGTGATTATCGGAATTGCTATGGATTGGGCAGCAAATCTTTGGAACGATCGGCATGAGAAATAAAAGTAAAAAAAGTTGATTTTCATCTAGGATTTCTTTAAAACGGTGGCAAAATCCAGATGAATGGAGTATGATATGGAAATAAATGGGTATAATCAGAAATTTCTAACTTTTTTGAAACGAGGGATTGGATCACTATGAGAGAATTTGAAAAATCCAACAAATTAGAAGGCGTAAGTTACGATGTCCGCGGACCGGTTCTTGAAGAAGCAGAACGAATGCAAGAAGAGGGCATCAGTATATTAAAATTGAATACGGGAAATCCAGCACCATTTGGATTTGAGGCACCAAATGAAGTGATCCGTGATTTGATCATGAATGCCAGAGATTCAGAAGGCTATTCGGATTCAAAAGGGATTTTTTCTGCACGAAAAGCGATTGAACAGTATTGTCAATTGAAAAAATTTCCAAATGTGACGATCAATGATATCTATACTGGTAATGGGGTCAGTGAGCTGATCACGATGTGTATGCAAGGGCTGTTGGACAATGGCGATGAAGTATTAGTGCCAATGCCGGATTATCCTTTATGGACAGCTTCTGTTTCTTTGGCTGGAGGAAAACCAGTTCATTATGTATGCGATGAACAAGCCGAATGGTATCCAGATATTGAGGATATCAAATCTAAAGTTACCAGCCGGACAAAGGCAATCGTGATCATCAATCCTAATAATCCAACAGGAGCTTTATATCCGAAAGAATTATTAGAAGAAATCGTGAAAATCGCACGAGAACATCAATTGATCATTTATTCAGACGAAATCTATGATCGTTTAGTGATGGATGGCTTAGAGCATATCCCGATTGCGACTTTAGCACCTGATCTATTCGTTGTCACATTGAATGGCCTATCTAAATCACATCGTGTGGCGGGATTCCGTGTCGGCTGGATGGTGTTGAGTGGTGACAAATCAAATGTAAAAGGCTATATCGAAGGGTTGAATATGCTTTCCTCTATGCGTCTTTGTTCAAATGTTCTGTCACAACAAATCATCCAAACTGCCCTAGGGGGCTACCAAAGTGTGGATGAATTGCTATTGCCAGGTGGACGGATCTACGAACAAAGAGAATACATTTATAATGCAATCAATGATATCCCTGGATTATCAGCGGTTAAGCCGAAAGCAGCTTTTTATATCTTTCCAAAAATCGATACGAAACGCTTCAATATTACCAATGATGAGCAGTTCGTATTAGATTTTCTGCACGAGCATAAGATTTTACTTGTTCACGGAGGCGGTTTTAACTGGCCTGATCCAGACCACTTCAGAATCGTTTACTTACCAAAATTAGACGATCTAAAAGTAACGGCGAAAAAAATGCGTGAATTCCTGACAACCTACCGACAAAGATAGGAAATGTCATATTTTGGCTGTTGTGCGTGTGTATTAAGTAGGTAGTTTTAAGCTTAAGCGAGTAACTGACGGGATAAATCAAGATTTTATGAAGTAAGTGAATCACTATAACAATTGGAATCAACGATTCTTATGGGCATTTGCTTACTTCACTAAATCAACCGTTTTTGTCTGAGTTTTATTCTCATTTGACACCTGCAAATAACCAGTTTCGAGTAAGAGCCAACGAGTAGTAAAAACGATGTGATTGGCAAATTTTTTTATAAAGTAAATACGACTTCACCTAAAAGCCGTCCCGATACCGAGGCGTTTTTTTAATGTCAATTTTTGAAAAATGATTCGTTGCTATTGGACTTTTCTTGAAGTTTACAAAGTAGTCAAGTACAATACATGTAGTCATGCGAATACGCATATTTTTTTGAGAGGGGGATACTTATGGAAGCATTAGTCGATTCCTTTGGTACGATCATCAAAGAAATCCGAAAAGAACAAAAAATGACTCAACAAATGCTTTCACAAGGCATTTGTTCTCAAAGTGTGCTGAGTAGAATCGAAAATAACGAAGAGTTACCAAATGTATTAGTGATGGCTCAGATCTGTCACAGGCTTGGTGTAACGATCGATTATGTAATGAACTTATCCAAGGACAAGATTCGAGCAGCAACTAGACAGTTTGATCTTCTGGATCTTTACTTTTTAAAAAGAGATTATCGTAAATTAGAACAAGAACTAAAATCAGCGAAGGTGACAGAGAATCTCTATTCAGCTGAGGATTTTCAACGGTATTATTATTATTTAGGTGTTTGTGAATTTACATTAAGGAAAAACCTAGTAAAGGCACTTAGTTACTTGAAAGAAGCATTGACTTACTCCAGCCAAAAAGATCGGACACATGTCTGTGATATAGAGATCCAATTGATCAGCTGTATTGGTAAAGTCTATGGGGTTGCAGGGAGAAGTACAGAAGCAAGATATTATTTAAGTCGTAGCGTCCAACTCTTACATGATACGATCAACGAGCACAACAAAAGCGAATTGACCCAGATTTTTTATAATTATGGTAGTTTTCTATTTCATCAAGGAGAACGCCAAGCAGCCCTTGAACAAGTGAATCAAGGGATTCGTTGGGCACAAGAAAAAAATAGCTATTATTATTTAAATGATTTATTTATTCTAAAAAGTTTGATCTACAAACAGCAAAATGAACTGTCAAAAGCATTGTTTTATGAAGAATTAGCTCAAGCAGTAAAAAAGATTGCTAAAAGTATATAAATGGTGTAGACCATTCTTGACTTCTTTCGTAAATAAGAGTAATTTAAAGGTAGATCATCAAAGGAGAGAATAGAATGAGAACTTATATCTATGCTGACAAATTCTTTTTAGCATCTGGTGTGAAAAACGCTGGATATCTTGAAATCACTGATGGGCTTTTTGGCGAATATCTTTCAGAAAAACCAGTTGGTGAAGTAACGATCATTGATCAAAGCGGTAAATGGATCGCCCCTGGACTTGTAGACACACATATTCATGGGTTTATGAATCACGATGTTATGGATAATGACGCAGAAGGAATCAAAGCTATGTCAGAAGGTCTGTTATCTTGTGGGGTAACTGCCTTTTTACCTACAACATTAACCTCTAGTAAAGAACGTCTAAGAGATGTGGCAGAGACGATCGGAAAAATGTACCATGAAGCTCCTGGCGCTAAAATCAAAGGGATCTATTTTGAAGGACCATTCTTTACAGAAGAGCATAAAGGCGCGCAAAACCCAAGTTATTTTGGCGACCCTGATTTGGCAGTCTTCAATGAATGGCAAGAAGCTTCAGGCGGATTGATCAAAAAAATCGCATTAGCACCAGAACGCGCAGGTGTCGAAGAATTTGTAAAACAAGTCACAGATGAAGGCGTTGTAGTTGCTTTAGGTCATAGTAATGCAACGATCAATGAAGCACAAGCAGCTGTTGAAGCAGGTGCAAGCGTGTTTGTTCATGCATTTAACGGGATGCGTGGCTTGAACCATCGTGAGCCAGGTATGGTCGGCGCATTATTATCATTGGATCACGTATTTTCTGAGTTGATTTGTGACGGTCACCATGTCCATCCAAATGCAGCACAGATCCTGATGGAAAAAGCAGGACATGAACATGTGGCTTTGATCACGGATTGCATGATGGCTGGGGGGATGCCTGATGGTAATTACAATTTAGGTGAGTTCCCAGTAGTCGTAAAAGATGGAACAGCTCGTTTAGAATCTGGAAATCTAGCTGGAAGTATTCTAAGATTAAAAGAAGCAATCAAAAATGTCGTAGATTGGGGCTTAGCTACACCAGAACAAGCCATCATGATGGCTACGTACGTTCCTGCAGTTAGCTGTAAGATCGACGATACATGTGGAAAGATTGCTAAAGGAAGAGATGCTGATTTCATCGTCTTGAATCCTGACATGACCTTAGATGCCACTTATTTAGATGGTATTGAACGTTATCATGCGTAAAAAAGAATAAATGAACAGCCAAAAGGAAGAAGCAACTCGTAGCTTTACTCTCTTTTGGCTGTTTTTTTGTGGTGTTTTTTAGATAAATAGTTGGTTACTGGATCAATACTTCTAAGCGTGTAATAAATTCATTCTGGTCATTGGTTTCATGGAAATCTACGAGATAGAGTTCATAAAATGGACTCTTTAATTCTAGTTGATGTGTTTGTGCATATTTTTTCATTTCTTGAATGCCTGTGACTTGTTGCTCATAGGCTCCTTGGTAAGTGTAGGCCAAGTATTTCCCGGATGGTAACGTGGACACCTCATTGATCAAAGAGGCAGTTTCTGGATAGAAATAAAAGACTTGATAGGCAAAAGACTCTGACTCTTCATGTAAGATACTTCCAAATAAATTTTGATTGTTGGCACTGAGTTGTTTCTCATGTTTTTTATGCAGCTGTTTCAATGCGTAATCGACATCATCGCTAGTCGTCATTTCATCGTCTTTGATTACTTGACGTAATTGATGTTCCATCACGATCGGTTGATTGAATGGAGTATCTTCTACTTCATAGATCAACTGTAAGCGATCATCTAATAAGGAGATTTTTTCTTTTGATTCTGCAATCAAACGATGCAAAGAATCAATTTCAAATCGTAAAAGTTCTTTTGTTCGATCGATATTTTTATTATTCAGATATTCGACGATCTCAGGCAAAGAAACATCAAAATATCGCAGATCGCGAATCGTATTTAGTTGTTCTAATTCTTTGTACGAATAATTTCGATAACCGTTATCGTCATAATCTGGTTGGATCAAACCGATTTTTTCATAGTAACGTAAAGTATGTGGGGTAATATCATATAATTTTGCTAATTCATTGATTTTCAATCGATTCACTTCCGTTTGATTTATTTATACTTTATATCTGTTCCTCATTTTACTATTAGTTGATTCAAAAAAGCGAGTATTTTTAAATTATTTACACGAAACCCTTGACCTTAGAGTTACTCTAACCTGTAAGCTGATTATAGATTAGTTAGTGTTGGAGGAGAAAAAGTATGGAATGGTATAACAAGTCAACGGAAGAAACAATCAAACAAGTTCAAGTCACAGAATATATCACAGAGAGTGATCGGCTGGAACGTCAAAAAAAATATGGAAAAAATAAAATGGAAGAAAAAGATCAAACACCAGAATGGCAAAAATTCTTATCTTATTTCCATGATGCGTTGATGTACATCTTATTAGGGGCAGCGATATTGAAAGTTGCAACTGGTGCATTGATGGAAGGTGGCATGATCTTTTTAGTTGTTTTTCTAAATGCGATGATCGGGTACTTCCAAGAACGAAAAGCAGCTTCTTCTTTAGATAGTATCAAAGGATTATTGAGTGATAAAGCAGTGATTTTAGAAGATGGAAAAAAACGAGAGATCGATCCGGCAGACTTGGTCGTCGGCGATCAAGTAGTCTTGACTGCTGGAGATATCGTACCAGCAGATGTTCGGATCATCGAATCATTCAATTTACAAGTGGATGAGGCGATTTTAACAGGAGAAACACATTCTGTCAGCAAAACTGTTGATAGCTTACCTGAAAATACAGAATTAGCTGAACAAGTAAATATGGCTTTTTCGGGCACTAAAGTTGAATCTGGCAATGGATTAGGTGTCGTTGTTGAAGTAGGTTCGAATACTCAAATCGGTAAAATCAGTCATTCTTTATCAACTGTTGAAGAACAAGAAACCCCGTTATTGAAGAAAATCAAGGAAATGAATACAAGTATATTTAAAGGAATCAGTGCGTTGATTTTGTTAATTGCTCTTGTTTCGTATTTTTATTATGGTATGACATGGGGCTATATCGCTACGGCGATCATTGCTTTGATCGTTTCTTCGATTCCAGAAGGCCTGCCGTCGATTTTAACGATCATTTTGTCGATTGGCGTGAATCGAATGGCAAAGAAGAATGCCATTGTAAAAACATTGCCTACAGTAGAAACCTTAGGTGCGATGACGGTTATTTGTTCAGATAAGACAGGGACATTGACAAAAAATGAAATGTCTTTAGTTCATATAGCGACACTAAATGATTGGTATACGCCTGAATCATTTGCACAAGTAGCACATACAAAAGTCGAAGAATATTTGTTACAAGCAATGCATAATTGTCAAGAAACACAATTAGCAGATGGGGATTGTCCTGAAACGGGAAATGCAACAGAACTTGCATTATTACGTTATACAAATACGCAACAGGCAATAATCCATTCACCTATTGCCAAAATTCCTTTTGATTCAACGTATAAATACATGGGGACTGTTCATGAGATCAATGGGAAAAATATCTTGTTCGTAAAAGGTGCACCGGATGTATTGATCGAAAAAGCGGGACAACAAATGGATGCTAGAGGTATGAGCCAGTCGATCGATAAAAAACGTTGGCATAAGAAAAATGAAGATTTAGCGAGCCAAGGGCAACGTGTGTTAGCTTTTGCGATGAAAGAAATCGGCGATGAAGACTTATCTCATGATGCACTAGATGAAGCATTGACGATGATTGGCTTATGCGGTGTGATCGACCCACCAAAAGAGTCAGCAATCGAAGCAGTGAAATCAATGCAACAAGCTGGAATACGTGTCAAAATGATCACAGGCGATCATCCACTGACAGCGAAAGCCATCGCAAAACAACTAGGATTGCAAAATCATCAAACAGCAATCACAGGAAAAGAGCTGAATCAACTGTCAGAGCAACAATGGCAACGCGCAGTAAGTGAAAACGATGTATTTGCGCG
Source organism: Enterococcus mundtii (assembly GCF_013394305.1). Lineage (NCBI taxonomy): Bacteria > Bacillati > Bacillota > Bacilli > Lactobacillales > Enterococcaceae > Enterococcus > Enterococcus mundtii. The sequence goes on from NZ_AP019810.1 coordinate 2,846,222, forward strand.
AACGACACCAGAACACAAATTGGCAATCGTTTCTTATCTGCAAGCGCAAGGTGAAATTGTTGGGATGACCGGCGATGGTGTAAATGATGCACCAGCATTGAAAAAAGCTGACGTCGGGATTGCTATGGGAATCAAAGGGAGCGATGTTAGTAAGCAAGCAGCAGATATGGTTTTAGTCGATGATAATTTTGAGACGATCGCTTATGCAGTCAAAGAAGGACGTCGGATATTCGACAACTTGAAGAAAACGATTCTCTTTTATTTACCAACATGTTTGGCGCAAGGATTATTGTTACTATTCTCATTGATCGGAAACTCCCCATTACCTTTGACGACTGTGCAAATCCTATGGTTGAATCTAGTTGCTTCGATCACCTTGTCCTATGCTTTAGGATTTGAACGGGCAGAAAAACAAGTGATGAGTCGACGACCACGACCATTGAATGAACGGATTTTGTCACGATATGCGTTGGTGCGCATTTTATATGTAGGGATGATCTTGACGATCTTAGGCTTAACTGCGATGGAATATGTCTCAAACGATGCACGTCAGACGGTGTTGATCAATGCGATGGTGTTTGGTCAGGCCTTCTATATGATCAATTGTCGTAGGATCAGCGAATTTAGTTTAGATAGAGGATTATGGAAAAATACCGCATTGTTTTATTCAATTGGGATCATGATTTTGCTTCAAGCTGCGATGATCTGGTTCCCACCATTAAGAATGGCTTTAGGAACAAACCTACTATCAAGTACGGAAGTCGTCATCAGTCTTTTACCTGGATTACTTTTATTCTTCTTAGTAGAAATCGAAAAATATGTTTTATCAGCTAGAAGTTACAGGGTAGGTGCTTGATCATTCATATTATTGAAAAAAACATAGAAGGATACCAAAGTAACTAGGTGCTTTTTATTCACACTAAACCCAAGTAACGTTGGAAGAAGAAACTAGTTTATAAAATAAGTTAGTAAAAACGTCCGAAATGAGAATGATCATTTCGGACGTTTTTTTGTTTTATATACCTAAACATACGCGATACGTTTTTTGTTAAATGTTCAAAGATAAAGCCCCAGTTTGTCATTGTTAATGCGAGCAACCTTAGTTAGTAGAAAGTTAAAAAAATTCGACAATCGATTTCGAAGAGTTTGCGTATCTTATTAGTAAATCGGCAAAACTCCCATTAAATCGCTGGATTTCTTCTTTTTGGTGAGAGCGAGGAAACAAACAAACCGTTTTTTCATTTGCTAAGAGATAATCACCATCGATCGTACGAGCCACCAAGTGAAAGGATGAAAGGAGATTCGCGACCTCCGCTTCATCCAGGGAGTTATAATCGATTGTTCGCAGAATACTAGCTTTGAAATGTTGGTAAGAAGGGAAAAACACAAGTTCCTCATAATCGAACAGCTCGTTTTCTTCCAGCCATGCGAGTGTTTCTTCTAATGTACGATTTTGCTTCAATTGTTCAAACAATCGTTTCACCTACTTTTTATTTGGTATCAATACCGTAAAATCAATCGTTGGGTTATTGCCTGTTCCTTTTGTCTCTAACTCGACACTTTCAGGGATGAGTTCATCGCCAACATAATGTGGAGTAACACGATAGCGTACAGTTTCACCATGATTCAACGCCTTACGGATTTTTAGTTCATAGTAGTTCATGTAAGGATCATTTACTGGGAATTGAAACAAAGTAACTAGATTTCTTTCGTCGTCGCCACTACCACCGAACTGTTTAGCGATCAGATGTCCGCGAGAATGATCATATCTGGGTCCAGAAATAAATCCAGGAGGACGGATGTCACGGTTTGCGCTGGTTCCTGTATTGATCATTGATTTTTCCAATAAGGCATCCGCACCAGTGGGACGTCCTAATCGATCAAGCTCATGATACTCGATCCATCCTTTGTTTGTTGAGAGCTCAGCCACATCAAAGGAAGCTGTTCCTAATTCTTGTGGCCCAGGATTGTTTCCAGTCGGTGCTAAGTCTTCTTCTTGAGGTAAGCCGTTGTTTCTTGGCTCAGATGAGTCAGGTATACTACTTGTGATAGTAGCTTCACTTTTGCTTGTACTTTCGACTGGTTTATCAGAAGATTCCATACTATATGTATTCATGTTTGATCGTTGGTCAGTAGAAACTCCCGATTCACTCTCGATTGAAGCAGTATAACTAGATTCACTGTAATCACTTGAGATCGGTTGTTCTACATTCAATAGATCCATTCCGATAAAGCCAATTGCGCCAAAAACAACTATAGAGATCAATGTACCCCATAGTTTTTTTAAATTTTTCATTCGTTCACCTCCTTTGTTAGTATAATCCAAAACCAAGCGGACTAAAAGTGAAAACTTTATCCAAAGTAGGTTAATTATATAGGTTAGTATGATATGATAATCTTGTACACAAAGGAGGCGAATGAGATGATAGGAGGAATCGCAATCATCACGATTTACTGGTACGTTTTACTCATATGCGCTGGGGTTGCAGTGTTACTTGTTATTTTTGGAGATGTCTTTGATTTCGATGGACCTATTGATCCGATGCTGATCGTTCCCTGGTTGACTTTTACCAGTTTATTAGGTTATTTAGGTGAATCCTTGACCAACCAGTCCTCATTAGTGATTTTCGTGATCAGCGCGATTATTGCAACCGTTTTAGTTTTTTTGTTGAATTTTTATATCTTGATGCCGATGAAGCACGCAGAATCGACGCTATCAACTTCTGAAAAAACATTAGAAGGTCAAATCGCGACAGTGGTGACCCCGATACCGATCCAGGGAATGGGAGAAATCCAATTAAAAAGTGTTACTGGTTCAATCAGTCGCCCTGCTTGTTTTTATACGCCCCAAGAGAAAATGATCGGACGTGGCGAAAAGGTTTTGATCATTGAAGTAAGAGACCGTGTTTGTTATGTTACACCGTACGAAAGTATGTTGAAAATGTAAAGGAGTGGAAGAAATGGAAATATCTGGAGTGTTTGTTGCAATTGTTTTAGCAGTGTTGATCGTTTTAATGTTATTAATCGTCTTTGTCGCTAAGTACCAAACGGCAAAGCCTGACGAAGCATTGATCATCAGTGGTAGTTACTTGGGAAGTAAAAATGTCCATGCCGACGAGAGTAACAATAAAATCAAAATCGTCCGCGGTGGAGGTGCATTCGTATTACCAGTTTTCCAACGTTCGAATCGCATCAGTTTATTATCAAGCAAATTAGACGTGTCTACCCCAGAAGTTTATACAGAGCAGGGTGTGCCGGTGATGTGTGACGGTACTTCGATCATCAAGATCGGTTCTTCTGTCGAAGAAATTGCGACAGCAGCGGAACAATTTCTAGGGAAAACGCGAGAAGAACTTGAAAATGAAGCCCGTGAAGTCTTAGAAGGTCATTTGCGGTCGATCCTAGGTTCGATGACAGTAGAAGAAATTTACCAAAATCGTGACAAATTCAGCCAAAGTGTGCAAGAAGTTGCCTCGGTGGATCTAGCAAAAATGGGCTTGATCATTGTTTCGTTCACGATCAAAGAAGTCCGTGATAAAAATGGTTATTTGGATTCTTTGGGGAAACCACGGATTGCTCAAGTCAAACGTGATGCAGATATTGCAGAAGCAGAAGCACTAAAAGAAACGCGTATCAAAAAGGCGGAAGCAGAGAAAGAATCTCAAGCCGCAGAATTACAACGCCAAACAGAGATCGCCGAATCTTTAAAAGAAAAAGAATTGAAATTAGCTGCCTATAAACAGGAGCAAGATGTGGCACGAGCAAAAGCTGACCAAGCGTATAATTTAGAAAGTGCCAGAGAACAACAACAAGTAATCGAACAAGAGATGCAAGTAAAAGTCGTCGAACGTCAAAAACAAATCGAATTAGAAGAAAAAGAAATCATTCGTCGTGAAAAACAATACGATTCTGAAGTGAAGAAAAAAGCCGATGCGGATCGTTACGCCAAAGAACAAGAAGCCCAAGCACAAAAAGTCAAAGAAGTGACTGAGGCAGAAGCAGAACAATTTAGAATCGAAGCCTTAGCCCAAGCCCAAGCCAACCAAACTCGTTTAGCTGGACAAGCCGAGGCAGAAGCCACGTTAGCAAAAGGGAAAGCGGAAGCAGAAGCAAAACAAAAAATCGCAGATGCGTTCAAAGAATACGGAGAAGCTGCTGTGCTTAGCATGGTGATCGAAATGTTGCCTCAATTGATGCGTGAAGCGGCACAACCGCTAGGCAATATCGAAAAAATCTCTGTTGTTGATACAGGAAACTCCTCAGGTGAAGCAGGTGGCGCCAATCGAGTGACAAGCTATGCGACAAACTTATTGTCGACGACACAAGAAACGTTGAAAGAAACAACTGGATTGGACATCAAAGATATCATTGAGAATCTTTCCACTCGTGGAAATTCTAGACAATTGAATGTCTATGAAGGATCAAATGAACCGAAAGAATAACTTAAGAAAGACTCAAAGGATCATGTCCTTTGAGTCTTTTGTTGGTTCGCTATTTATTTTCATTTTGCTCACGGATCTGTGCTTTTACTTCTTCAAGACTTTCAAGTAAAGCCTGCTCTTTTTTTCTTAATTGTTCTAAGTCCTCGACAATCTCTTCTTTTTTTTCAACTTCTGGCGGACGCAAGCAAAAATTGATACCGATAGCAATAAATGTCCCGATAAATGTATCGAAAACCCGCTCAATCGCATAGAAGGCTGACTCTCCTTGAGGGATACTTAAAGAGATTAGTAATAATGTTGCAATAGCAGCAATGATTCCAGAATTATTATTGATACCGTCAGATAAGACGATCACAATGATCACTAAAAGTGGGAGAACGATCAGTTCAACTAAAAAATCATTGTGGAAGTAACTTTTTACAAAAAAATAGAAAATACCTAATCCGCCACCAAGTAGATTGCCAATAATACGCGAGCGACCAAAAGAAAAGGTCGTAGTCAAATCCTGGCGCAAGGAAAAAACAGCAGATAGGGCAGCAATCATTGGAATGCCACGATCAAAGAGATGAAAGATCAAAATACATAAGAAAACGGCTAAAGCACTCTTCATTGTACGCATACCAAGTCGAAAGCGTCCAAATTGCATAGTATACTCTCCTTTACGTTCTTTACAATATCATAACTAAACTTACCTTGGATTGCTAGTTTTTCATGAACGAATTTAGTATAATTCAATAAAAAGAAAGGAGCCGATCATGCGTATTGGAATGAGAACGGTAAAAACGGTCATCAGTGTATTTGCTTCCATGTTGGTTGCAAACTACTTTTCCTTATTATTCTGGCCATCTGCCGGTATTATTGCGTTGTTAAGCGTAGGGAATACTCGTCGCTCCACCTTGATGACTGGGATCTATCGAGTCGCTGCATTTATTGTCGCTACGCTTATTGCCTACATGTGTTTTACACTTTTGGGCTATCGAATCATCAGTTTCAGTGTCTTTCTATTATTTTTTATTCCAATCGCCGTGCGGTTCAAATTGACAGAAGGAATCGTTGTAAACTCAGTCTTGATCACTCATTATCTTAGTGAACAAAGTATGAGTTGGCAATTGATCACAAACGAAGCAGCCTTGATGATCATTGGTGTAGGCTTTGCTTTGTTATCTAATGTCTATATGCCAGATAGTAAAAAACGTTTAAAGGAAAATCAAATGATCATCGAAGAGCGATTTCGTCTTCTTTTGAAGAATATGGCAGACTTTTTGCTTTCTGGCGAAGCTTACGAAAATCAAGGGTTATGCAAAGAATTACAAGTTTATATTCGAGAAAGTCAAGCATATGCACGGAATCACCAAGAGAATAACTTGCTTAGACAAAATCAATACTATGAAACCTATTTTTCTATGCGACGGGCTCAGATCAATGTGATCCAAGATATGCAAGAAAATTTAGCTTATATCCAGGACCCAGTGCCTTATAGCGACCATATATACGGCTTGTTGATCTATACAGCTGAGACATTTTCTGAATCAAATGATGGCAAAGAAATATTGACACGGATCGAAGAGGTCTATGGAATGTATCGTCAAATGCCATTGCCGACTACTCGAAGTGAATTTGAGGATCGTGCGGAATTGTTTCAGTTTTTACAGTCATTTAAAAGTTTTATTGAAATAAAAGTAGAATTTTCTCAGCAGATGATAGTGGATGCGGAAAAGTGAACAAATAAGACGAAGCGATGAGGAGACCATTCTCGCTTCGTCTTATTTTTATTTTGTTTATTTGTTATTCTTCCAATGCTCTTGCATATCATCTAAGAGTGCAATCACTTCGGTGGTTAAGTACAGGGAACGGTTTGGAAGTTCTCCTTCGATCATTTTTACCATATTTTCAATTTCATAATTCATTGCTTGCGCACGATGGCCACTTTCGATCAATTCTTTTGTACCGTCAGTATACATGATTTCGGCTTGGTCAGCTCTAGGATAATCATTGATCGAGATATACCCATTTTCAAAAGCAACGATTCCGACTTTTGGCATTTTTGCTTGGAAGGTCAGGTTGATCGTAGCTAGTTCATTTTCTTTATTTTGCAAGATCGTTACAGATTGTTCATCGACACCTGTTTTAAATGGAATCATACGAGAGGCGATGACTTCCGGTTGTGAGCTCAAAAAGAATCGAGCAAATGAAACAGCATAGGTTCCAATGTCAAGTAATGCTCCACCTGCTAAATCAGGGTTGAAGAAGCGGTTGGTCGGATCAGGTTCTTTGTAACTGCCAAAAGGTGCTTGGATCATCTTTAATGCACCTAACTTGCCTGAATCGATCATTGAACGAAGTTGATGATACAAAGGCATGTTGAAAATCGTCATCGCTTCTGCCAAGATCAGCTGTTTTTGTTCGGCTAATTGGATGGCTTGTTGAAGTTCTGCCTTATTCATCGTGATGGCTTTTTCGCATAAGACATGTTTCCCAGCTTCCAAGGCAGGAAGGATATAGTCGATATGTTGACGATTCGGAACGGCGATATACACGATATCAACTTCAGCATCTTGCAACATTTCATGATAATCGCCATACGCTTTTTTGATAGAATGGCGTGTAGCAAAATCCTGTGCTTTTTCCAAAGTTCGTGATGCAACAGCAACCAATTCACTTGATGTTTGATCGAAGTTTTCTGCAAATTCGTTAGCAATCGATCCTAGACCGACAATGCCCCATTGGTATTTTTTCATTTTTCATCTCTCCTTGACGTGATATATTTAATATAAGGGTATTTAGTTGAATACTCTTGGTTTCGCTATTATTATATCAAAAAAAGGACTTCCAATCGTTTTGAAGAATTGCTTTCTAAAAAAAGGTGAAAGAAATGTTCTAATAGATGATTTTTTACCTTAATTTAAGTAGAATAAGAAGGAGGAGGAGATTGCGATGCATCAAGTATACGTTGATCTTATTATGAGTGTTTTACTCGAACAATTTGAAACAGAAGAAAATTTCTTAGATACTTATCTATTGGTGGATGAAACAACTTGGCAAGCTTGGAAGCGTGGTGAACAAAACTTACCATCCGAGGTCATGCAAAAAGTGAAAAATCTTTTTACGGACTATGAATGGATGTTGACGCAAAAAATTCTACGTCAAACCATTATTTTCCCTGAAAAAAGAAACGTTGCAGTAGCCGAATATAAGCAAATCAAAACACGTATTGCTCAGAAATGGGTAAGTAGTGGCAGTGCGAATGTAGAGTTGCTCCCTTTAAAAAATGATCAAATTGTCAATGGATATCTTGACTTGAAAGTCAGTATTCAATATGATGAGTGGGGTTATGATGACATTTTGAACTTTCGATTACCAGCAGAAGTTCAAAAGCAAATCGAAGGGGAGAAAATCGAGTTGTTAGATTGGGTAAATGAAAATCTGGAAGAAACTTACGTGAGTGAGAAAGTGGAACCAGAAAGGGAATGAAAGGATTTTTTGCGTGAATAAAATTTTAGGCGTTATCTCAGTCGTGATTATGATTGTTGCGATGGGCTATCTGGTTGTTAGTGAGAGTCGGACGGATACGAAAGCTCAAGCTGATAATTCAAAGACAGAACAAACAAATACGACGAGTGCGACAGAAGAAAGTACAGAAAAAGCAACAAAAAAAGCAACCTCTAGTGATTTGCCAGATGTTAAGTTGGATGATTGGTTGCTAGTATTGGTAGGACCTGATCATAAAATCGAGACAGAAATCGATGAAGCCAACCAATTGGCTGCGCTAGATAATGGCTATCTGATCGACAAACGTATTAAAGCTAATTATGAAGAACTGGCTAACGCAGCTAAAGCTGCGGGCTTTCCTTTAGTTATGGTATCGGCTTATCGCTCAGTTGCGACACAACAAGAGGTGTTCGCTCAAAATGTCCAACAGGTGATGAGTAGTCAGGGAGTCACTGAAGAAGAGGCGACCGCGATTACGAAAAAAACTATGACAGAACCGGGTTACAGTGAACACCATACAGGTTTAGCTGTGGATGTGGTCGATGAAACATGGTACAACAATTATCCCAATACTGTATTGGATGAAAAATATGGTGACGAACCAGGTGCGAAATGGCTTGCGGACAATGCCTCTAAATATGGCTTTATCATCCGTTATCCAAAAGGTCGAGAAGATATTACAAAAATCACTTACGAACCTTGGCACCTGCGTTATGTAGGCAAAGAAAGTGCAGAATATATCACATCAAACGATTTAACGATGGAGGAGTACTTGGACCAACTAAAAGAAAAGTAGGAATAAGAGATGGCAAAAAACAAATGGAAAAAACAAAGGCGTAAAAATAATCGCTGGTTTGCTGTAGTTTTAGGGAGTATGTTGATCATGATGGCTTTTGTTTTTTCTTTGAGAAGTTTGTCATCGCCCTACTCTACGGAAGCACAGCAACAAGAAACACTGACTCATCAGGAATTTATCAACGCATTAGTTCCACATGCGAAAGAACTACAACAAGGCTATGGCGTTTTGCCAAGTATCATTATTGGGCAAGCCATCCTTGAATCTGATTGGGGCAATAGTACGCTTGCCAGTAAATATAAGAACTTGTTCGGTATCAAAGCGTTTGGGAACGAAGAAAAAGTCAATCTGGAAACAAAAGAATATATCAATGAAGAATGGATCACCATCCAAGGAGACTTTCGAGTCTATTCTTCGTGGAAACAATCAATGGATGACCACACAGCTTTATTTGTCAATGGTGTCGATTGGAATCCTGCATTGTATGCGAATGTGATCACTGCGACCAATTATATTGAAGCAGCTCATGCGTTACAGGCGGCAGGATATGCGACAGATCCGACATATGCTGATAAAATCATACATGTGATTGAAACTTACCAGTTAAATCAATACGATCAATAATCAGGAAAGAACGGAAGTGGACGGATGGCAGATTTATTTGTTCCAGAAATAATGACAGAATTACGTAAGGATATCGTGAGAGTCCCAGAGGTCATTATGGAAGCAAGTGGTATTAAAATTTTTGGCAAGTTGATACGTTCGATTATCTTCACCACGGATATTGCGATCATCAGAAACACCAATGCAAATGCAGTGATCGCAGTTTATCCTTTTACACCCCATCCGGCGATTACGAAAAGCATCATTGAAGCAGCGGATATCCCTGTGTTTTCAGGTGTCGGTGGTGGCTTGACACAAGGGATGCGTTCGGCATATATGAGCCTTTTTGCAGAAGCACAAGGATCATTAGGCGTAGTCTTGAATGGTCCAACACCAGTAGAGACTGTCCATGATGTCTGTCAAGTGGTTGATATACCGGTAATCAGTACAGTCACGTCTAAATACTCGGAAATCGACGAAAAATTGGCAGCAGGCATTACGATCATCAATATCAGTGCGGGAAAAGATACAGCAGACACTGTTCGCTTTTTCCGAGAAAAGTACCCAGAATTACCGATTATTGCGACTGGAGGTCCCACGGAAGAAAGCATCAAAGAAACGATTGAAGCTGGCGCCAATGCAATCACCTACACACCACCTAGTAGCGGAGAGTTATTCAGTCGTAAAATGGACAAGTATCGAAAAATCGAGAAAACCAATTGAGTACCAAACGAAAATAAATATCATTCAACCAACCATAGATAATAGTTATCGATATAAACTTGGCTTTAGCAACCTTTTCCTTTATGGGATTGGTTGCTTTATTTCATAAATACTATTTTGTTTGCTAGGATGAAACTATGAGGTTTATCAAGTCTAATCTAAAGATAAATCCTTCATGAGAAAAACAAGAAATATAGTTGTAAGTTTCAGAAACAAGTGTTAGACTGTTTTCATCGTTTAAAAATTAAAATATTTTGTTTCTAAAAATATCATTTATCAATCGAATATCGAACAACTTATATATCGTCATAATAAGGATGACAGTTTCTAGCCAGCACCGTAAATGTTGGACTATAAGTGAAAAAGTAGTGAAACATCTTTTTTGCTTATACATGAGCAGTAGAGATGTTTTTTTCTATTTTGAGTGGCATGAATTTAGCAAGAAAAGGAGTAAATAAAGTGAGAGAATTAGTTGAACGTATCAATAAAGATGGACAAGTCTTGGGTGAAGGCGTGTTGAAAGTAGATAGTTTTGTTACCCATCAGGTAGATCCAGTGTTGATGGAACAAATGGGCCAACGTTTTGCGGAAGTATTTAAAGAACAAGGAATCACTAAAGTGGTGACAATTGAAGCTTCTGGTATCGCCCCTGCTTTATTTGCGGCTAAAGAGCTCGGTGTACCGATGATCTTTGCAAGAAAAGCCAAAAGTTTGACGATGGATGAAGAATTATTGACGGCATCCGTTTATTCATTTACGAAACAAGTAACAAGCACGATATCGATTTCTCGTAAATTCTTGTCTTCTGAAGATAAAGTATTGATCATTGATGACTTTTTAGCGAATGGTCAGGCGGCAAAAGGTTTGATCGAATTGTGCCAACAAGCAGGTGCGAGTGTTGAGGGAATCGGGATCGTCATTGAAAAATCCTTCCAAGACGGTCGTCAACTTCTTGAAGAAATGGGCTTAAAAGTGGTCTCACTTGCCCGCGTAGCATCACTTTCTGATGGTCAAGTAGATTTTCTTGAGGAGGATGCGTAAGCGTGGAGAAAGAAACTCAAAATGGAAAAGCAGCTGTCTTAGGGTTACAGCATTTATTAGCGATGTATGCGGGAGCAGTCGCTGTACCGTTATTGATTGGTACGGGGTTAGGATTTAATCAAGAACAAATGACTTATCTTATCTCAATCGATATTTTCATGTGTGGATTAGCGACGCTCTTGCAATTAACTGTCAATCGCTTTTTCGGGATCGGTTTACCAGTTGTTTTAGGTTGTGCGATCCAAGCAGTTGCGCCGTTGATTTTGATCGGTAGCACAGAAGGTGTCGGTGCGATCTATGGCTCGATCATCGCGTCAGGGATTTTTGTTGTGCTAGTTGCTGGTTTCTTTTCAAAGATCAAAAAACTATTTCCGCCGATTGTTACTGGAACAGTGATTACAGTGATTGGCTTGACGTTGATTCCAGTAGCCATCGAAAAAATGGGTGGCGGCAGTGCAACTGCTCCAGGCTTTGGTGATCTGACGAATTTATTATTAGCGTTTGTCACGATCCTACTGATCGTTGGTGTGCAATTATTAGGCAAAGGGTTCATTCGATCCATTGCGGTTTTGATCGGTTTGATCGGTGGAAGTATCTTAGCTGCCTTTTTAGGTAGAATCGATCTAGGAGCAATTGGACAAGCCCCTGTTTTTCACGTACCGCAACCTTTTTACTTTGGAAAACCGACATTTGAAATCTGGTCGATCTTATTGATGATCATCATTTCAATGGTAAGTATGGTAGAATCAACAGGCGTCTATTTTGCCTTAGGAGATATCACTGGAAAAAAAGTCGGGGAAGAGCAGTTGAAAAAAGGTTATCGAGCAGAGGGGTTAGCCGTCATCTTAGGTGGTATCTTTAACACATTTCCTTATACAGGATTTTCGCAAAATGTTGGGTTGGTACAACTTTCAGGAATCAAAACAAGAAAACCCATTTACTTTTCCGCTTTCTTTTTGATCATCTTGGGCTTATTCCCTAAAATCGGCGCAGTGGCTCAAATCATACCTGAACCAGTCCTTGGTGGCGGGATGTTGGTCATGTTTGGAATGGTGGCGATCCAAGGAATCCGGATGTTATTAGAAGTAGATTTTACAAATGACAAAAATTTATTGATTGCTGCAGTGTCGATTGGTTTTGGTTTAGGCTTCAATTTGATGCCCGAATTATTCAGCCAGTTACCTGAAACAGTTCAAATGTTCACAGGAAATGGGATCGTTATGAGCAGTATCACAGCAATTGTGTTGAACTTAGTTTTTAACGGACTAAAACAAGACGAGAGAATCATTAAAGAAGCATTGAAGTAATGATGTAGATTACTTTTATAAATCATAGCTAGTAATTGAATAAGGTAGAGACCTTTTTAGCTTAGAGAGATAAGGCGCCATCCACGAAATTTGTTTTTCAAATTTTTGGGCTCTTTGTCAATAAGGACTGATGAGTTGTGCAAAATCAAATCTGGGTCAGAATGAACCTCATTCTGGCTCAGATTTTTTGTTATCTTACTTTGATTAATTGATTGATCAAAAAGATTCTAATTCTCATGTTCTCGAATGATTTAAATCCGTAGGATACTCGTTTCATTGTCTTTATGTGGGTATTCTTCGCTTCTATTTTTCCATTGGAATAAGGATAGATCATTGCGTTGGTGATGCCTTCTTCATAGGTCAGAAGGTTTTGAAGCTTTTCCCGAAAGCTGTCATCCAACGTTTCGGGAAGTTCTGCTAATAAGGAGAAAAATAAGTCAGGGTCTTTGTCTCGAAAGGCTTCAACTAATTCATGAAAAAAGGGATACGCCTCCTTTAGGGGCGTAGAAAACTCAAGCAATCGATCAATCATCATTGCTTCAGTAAGAAATGGGTATTTTGGTGCTCGGAAACTTTTCCATGTTTTGTATTCATAATGGTTGATGTTTGCACGATTTTTTAGCAAAAAGCGCCAGTTCTTTTTCAGTTTTTCTGCCTGGCTTTTCTGTCCTGCTTTACGAAGTTCATTCATTTCACGGATACGCAACTCATTGAACGCTTGATTCATGTGTTTGACAATATGAAACCGATCAATCACTATTTTCGCATTTGGCAGAACACGTTTGGTGAGCTGGAAGTAGGCGGCGTTCATGTCTGTCACCAAGAATTCTACTTCTTCTGGATTGGTACACTTTAAGAAATAGCTTGTTAATCGAGGTAATTTACGCGTAGGCAAAACATCTATTAATTTTCCTGTTTCGCCATCTGCGCAAATAAAGCTCATTTTATCTTCTATGGAAGCATGCGAACGAAATTCATCAACCATCAATACTCTTGGGAGAATCTTCTTAGATTGCTTTGGTAAATAGCTTTTAAACTCTTTCAATGTACGAATAACAGTGGTCAAAGATACCTGACAGCTTTTCGCAATAAAAGATAAAGATACTTTTTCAGTCAGTAAAGAAGCAATTTTATATCTAACATGATTTGCGATTGAATGTCTGGATTGGACAAAATAACTTTGAGCAGTCCAATGGGTTCGGCAGTTTTTACAGGTATAGCGCTGCTTTTTTAGGCGCATAACCAAAGGCATATGATTGTATTGTTCAAAACGGACAATCGTTTCTTTTTTTCCATTTTTCACTATAATTGCTTTCCCGTTTCCATCTACCACAGTAGAACCACAACTTCTACAAGCACGAGGAGTAGGCGAGAGAACAGCATCGACGACCAACGTCTTTTTCTTCTGAAGGGTCTCGTAAGAGACCTCTGTAATCATCAAATCTTTCTCTATTATTCTCAGCATTTTTTTGATAGAATCATTCATATAGCATATCGTCCTCTCAGTTGTTTATTTTGTGGTGATTTAATCATACTAGAGAACGATATGTTTTTTAATACCTAAAATGAAAATGGGACTGAAGAATCAATTCTGATTCATCAGTCCCATAAATTATAGAGCCAATTTTTGTGGAGGGTGCCTTATTTTCGAAGAGTTTACTTTTGTTCCTGCCGTTTATTCGATTTTAGGTGGTGCGAGAAGACGAATGTCCCAGACGAATTTTTTAATTGTAGCAAATTCATGAACAGATTCTCTCTGCATTTTGGATACATGAAGAAAAAGTGTTATATCCTTAAAAAAAACAAATGATTTGGACCAGAAAAAACTTGATTTCAACAAGCAAGAGTTGATTTGTTAAAGACGAACAATAAATCTTTTTATCTATTTTTCATTCGAATTTATCTTGATTTACAGAGGGGCGATTGATAAAATATAAGTGAATACGAATCGAGAGGAGAAACGAATGGCTGCAAAAATTTCTGTAATAATGGGGAGCATCTCGGATTGGGAGACAATGAAACATGCGTGTGAGATTATTGAAGAATTTGGCGTTTCTTTTGAAAAGAAAGTAGTTTCAGCACATCGAACACCAGATTTGATGTTTTCGTATGCAGAAGAAGCTCGAGAAAAAGGTATAAAAGTGATTATTGCAGGTGCGGGAGGAGCAGCTCATTTACCAGGGATGGTTGCTGCAAAGACGACATTACCGGTTATTGGTGTTCCTGTTCAAAGCCGAACATTGAACGGATTGGATTCTTTGCTATCCATTGTCCAAATGCCAGGCGGCGTGCCTGTGGCGACGACAGCGATTGGAAAAGCAGGCGCAATTAATGCCGGTCTACTTGCGATACAGATGCTTTCAATGTATGATTTAGAGTTGGAGGCTGCATTAGCGAAACGACGCGCAATGTCGGTTGAATCTGTAATAGAAAGTAGTGATCAACTTGGTTAAACCATTATTACCAGGCTCGACGATCGGAATCGTCGGTGGTGGACAGTTAGGTCGCATGATGGCGATCAGTGCAAAAGAGATGGGATTCAAAGTCGGTGTGCTTGATCCGATGAATGATTGTCCGGCTGCTCAAGTAGCGGACTGGCACATTGAAAGTTCCTACGATGATACGTTTGCTCTAGAAGAACTTGCAAGACGAACTGAGGTTATCACCTACGAATTTGAGAATGTGAGTGTGGAAGCACTGAATGCGATTTTGCCGATGTCATTTATTCCTCAAGGAACAGATTTGTTGGCGATCACGCAAGATCGTCTACTAGAAAAATCATTTTTAGAAACAAATAATATCGTGATCGCTCCACATGCAACGATCGTCAGTCCCACAGATATCCAAGATGCAATCGATGGTATCGGTTATCCTTGTGTCTTGAAAACAACTCGTGGCGGATATGACGGTAAGGGGCAATATGTACTGAAGAGTCGAGCGGACTTAGCTCCTGCGATGGATCTTTTAAGAGAAGGAACTTGCGTATTAGAAGCTTGGATTCCATTTGAAAAAGAACTATCGATCATGGTCGCAGGCAATGGGCAAGGGCAATATACGACATTTCCAGTTGTTGAAAATATCCATTGTAATAATATTCTCCATGAAACGATTGCGCCAGCAACTGTTTCAGCGGATGTGATCGAAGAGGCAGAAAGAATTGCTAAAGTGATTGCTGAAGCAGTGAGTTTGTCCGGTGCACTGGGCGTCGAAATGTTTTTGACGAAGACTGGTGGATTGTATGTGAATGAATTGGCACCGCGTCCACACAATTCAGGACATTACACCTTAGAAGCATGCGGAATGACACAATTTGATGCGCATATCCGTGGGATTTGCGGTTGGCCTTTACCTAAAAAAGTCCCATTGTTAAGTGATGCCGTCATGGTCAACGTTTTAGGTGAACAACTATTAGAAAGTTACAATTTGATTGCGAAAAAACAAGATTGGAAATTTCATTTCTATGGCAAGAAACAAGCGAAAAAAGGTCGTAAGATGGGACACATCACGATTTTGACAGAAGATATCGAGTCGACATTGAAAGAAATCGAAAAAACGAATATTTGGGATTAAAGGAGAATAGTTGATGTTAGAACGTTATACACGACCTGAAATGGGCAATATTTGGACAGAGCAAAATAAATATCAAGCATGGTTAGAAGTTGAAATACTTGCTGATGAAGCTTGGGCAGAATTAGGAGAAATACCTAAAGAAGATGTAGCAAAAATCCGTGAACACGCGTCTTTTGATATCGCTCGTATTTTAGAGATTGAGCAATCGACACGCCACGATGTCGTTGCTTTTACTCGAGCAGTTTCGGAAACACTTGGCGACGAAAGTAAATGGGTCCATTATGGATTAACAAGTACAGATGTGGTGGATACAGCTTATGGTTACCAAATCAAACAAGCAAATGACATTTTGCGCGAAGATTTGAAACGTTTCACAGCGATCATTGGTGAAAAAGCCAAAGAGCATAAGTATACAGTCATGATGGGACGTACGCATGGTGTGCATGCTGAGCCAACCACTTTCGGTCTTAAATTAGCTACTTGGTATTCTGAGATGAAACGAAATATCGAACGTTTTGAACATGCAGCAAAAGGCGTAGAAGCAGGGAAAATCTCCGGTGCTGTTGGTACGTTTGCGAATATCCCTCCGTTCATTGAAGAATATGTCTGCGAAAAACTAGGCATCCGTACGCAAGAAGTATCGACGCAAGTTTTACCACGTGATCTACATGCCGAATATTTTGCGACAATGTCATTGATTGCGACCAGTATCGAACGCTTTGCGACAGAGATTCGTGGACTTCAAAAATCGGAAACACGAGAAGTCGAAGAATTTTTTGCTAAAGGACAAAAAGGCTCATCTGCTATGCCACATAAACGTAATCCGATCGGTTCAGAAAATATGGCTGGCTTAGCGCGAGTGATCCGTGGGCATATGATTACCGCTTATGAAAATGTTTCGTTGTGGCACGAAAGAGATATCTCCCATTCTTCTGCAGAACGGATCATTCTACCTGATACAACGATCCTACTTGATTATATGTTGAGCCGCTTCGGCAATATCGTTAAAAATCTAACGGTATTCCCAGAAAACATGAAACGTAACATGGATGCGACATTTGGCTTGATCTATAGCCAACGTGTCATGTTGAAATTGATTGATAAAGGGATGACAAGAGAAGAAGCGTATGATCTTGTTCAACCTAAGACAGCATATGCGTGGGATAATCAAGTGTCCTTCCGTCCTTTACTTGAAGAAGACGAAGCGATCACTTCTGTTTTGACACCAGAAGAAATCGCTGAAGCATTTGATTACAACCACCATATGAAAAATGTGGATGTCATTTTTGAACGTGTCGGTTTAGCATAAACCATTCAGTAAGAATAGATGTTAACAATGTTTCTCGACTGATCGAAAAAAACGAACAATCACTAGCTAGAACTATTTTTTTAAATGCAAGAAAAAAAGAACATCCTTCAGACTAACTTCTGAGGGATGTTCTTTTTGGTTTAAGCATAAGCCATTTGATGACCCAAATTGAAATGTTGGGAATGTAGAAGATTCAATAATGTTTCAACAAATGTATAGCCAAATTCTTGTTGATCGAAGGTCACGAGCAATCGGTAATGATGCTTGAATAACTTTTGCTCATGGATTTGTTTGATCACTAGTTCATGGTTGTTTTGGGTCAAGTAATGGAATGTTCGTTTTCGACACTCCGATTGTCGTTTTGCTGCACGGCGAAGTTTTCTAAATGTATAAAAACTTCGATCCTTCATGCAGGCATCAACATCTTTGATAGCAAGTAGATCATTGTATAAGCGTGATTTTTCTTCAACAGATAAATCGAGTAAAAAGCGTTGGGCAGACGTACTTGGATCTTCCATTTAGTTACCTCCTTGAAACCTCTAACTGTTTTCTTTAAATCTACTATATCACCAATCAATAAATGTGTAAACGCTTCTTAACGAAGAACAACTATTCTTAATAAAAGCACGAAAGACGAACATTAAATGTTTTTAATGGTTTAAATGTACACTTTTGTATTGATTTGATTCCTGACCCTTGGTAAAATTTAAAGTGAAAAGACGAACAAATAATGTGTGTTGGTAATACAACGTTAACAAACAAGGAGTCGTAGACATGGAAAAACAGAACTTGCTCTATGAAGGAAAAGCAAAAAGAATGTTTAACACGAATGATGAAACTGTCCTGTGGGTGGAGTATCTAGATCAAGTGACTGCCCTCAACGGTGGAATGAAAGACCAAATGCAAGGGAAAGCAGAATTGAACAATCAAATCACAAGTGCTATTTTTGAATACTTATCGAATCAAGGAATAAAAAATCATTTTATTGAGAAATTGTCAAAAACCGAACAATTGATTAAAAAACGGTCGATCATTCTCTTAGAAGTGGTCGTCAGAAATATTTCAGCTGGAAGTTTTTCAAAACGCCTAGGAGTAGAAGAAGGGCAAGTGCTACCGACACCGATCGTTGAATTTTATTACAAAAAAGATGAACTAGATGATCCCTTCATCAATGATGCCCACGTTGGTTTCTTAGAGTTAGCAACGCCTGAAGAGATAGCGGAGCTTAAAAAACAAGCGTTGCAAATCAATGACCATCTGATAGAACTATTCAAAAAAATCAATTTACGATTAGTCGATTTTAAAGTGGAATTTGGACGTACTGCGACTGGCGAGATCGAATTAGCAGATGAAATTTCTCCGGATACATGTCGCTTATGGGATCTTACCACTAAGGAACATATGGATAAGGATGTCTACCGGCGAAAGATCGGCAACATCATTCCTGTCTATCAAGAAGTACTCGATCGTTTAAATCAATTATCACTCGAAAATAAAGGAGAATAAATCATGTATTTTGTAAAAGTGTACGTAACATATAAAGATTCAGTATTAGATCCACAAGGAGAGGCAGTTAAAAATGCGGTACATCGTTTAGGCTACGACAACATTGAAGATATTCGTATCGGGAAGTATTTTGAAATCCAAGTCTCAGCTAGTGAAGAGGAAGTAGAAGCAACGATCGAAGCGATTTGCGATCGTTTATTAGCAAATGTCAATATGGAAACGTATCGTTATGAAATCAACAAAATGGAGGAAGTTTAGCATGAAATTTGCCGTGATTGTTTTTCCTGGATCGAATTGTGATGCGGACTTGCTTTGGGCGATCCGTGATGTGATGGGCGCAGAAGCAGACTATGTTCGTTATGACGAATCTTCTCTTGAAGGGTATGACGGAGTATTGATCCCTGGCGGCTTTTCTTACGGCGATTACTTACGTTGTGGAGCGATTGCTCGTTTTTCAACAATCATGGATGAAGTGATTCGTTTTGCGGAAGAAGGAAAACCTGTTTTTGGTACATGTAATGGATTCCAAGTGTTGACGGAGGCTGGATTGCTACCAGGCGTATTAAGAAGAAATGATTCATTACGTTTTATCTGTAAGTCAGCATCACTGAAAGTTAACAATCAAACATCCTTTACTTCAGAGTACGACAAAAATGAAGTGATCCAGTTGCCGGTGGCCCATGGAGAAGGCAATTATTTTTGTGACGAAGAGACGCTTCAAGAACTGATCGACAACAACCAAATCGTGTTTACCTACGAGGGAGAAAATCTCAACGGCAGTGTGGCCAACATTGCAGGGATTACAAACAAAGCAGGAAATGTGTTAGGGATGATGCCCCATCCAGAACGAGCAATGGAAGCATTACTTGGCTCAGAAGATGGCAAACGTTTCTTCGCTTCGCTATTGAAGAATTTCGGAAAGGTGACTGCATAAATGAAAACAATGATGGAGCCAACTGCATTAGAAATCAAAGAACAAAAGATTTATACGCAATGGGGACTGACGGATGAAGAATACCGGATGATCGAAGAAGACATCTTAGGTAGAATGCCTAATTATACAGAGACCGGTCTGTTCTCAGTCATGTGGAGTGAACACTGTTCTTACAAAAACTCCAAGCCGATCTTAAGAAAATTCCCAACAAGTGGGCCGAATGTCTTACAAGGGCCTGGTGAAGGCGCGGGGATCGTTGACATTGGAGACGGACAAGCAGTGGTTTTTAAAGCAGAAAGCCACAATCATCCTTCGGCAGTCGAACCTTATGAAGGCGCAGCAACAGGTGTTGGGGGCATTATTCGTGATATTTTCAGTATGGGTGCACGTCCGATTGCTCTACTTGATTCACTGCGTTTTGGCGAATTAGATAATCCTCGTACAAAATACCTGTTAGAAGAAGTTGTTGCTGGTATCGGAGGGTATGGTAATTGTATTGGCGTACCGACAGTTGGTGGTGAGATCGCCTTTGATCCTTGTTATGAGGGGAATCCATTGGTAAATGCCATGTGTGTTGGGTTGATCGATCATAAAGATATCCAAAAAGGACAAGCATCAGGTGTTGGCAATTCGATCATGTATGTAGGCGCTAAGACAGGTCGGGATGGTATCCATGGTGCGACATTTGCCTCCGAAGAATTTAGTCAGGAAGAAGAACAACAACGTTCAGCTGTGCAAGTGGGCGATCCTTTTATGGAGAAATTATTGTTAGAAGCTTGTTTGGAATTGATTTTGGACCACTCAGACATTCTTGTCGGCATCCAAGATATGGGTGCGGCAGGACTTGTTTCATCAAGTTCAGAAATGGCCTCAAAAGCAGGCTCTGGTTTGGTATTGACCTTGGACGATGTACCGCAGCGTGAATCGCAGATGACCCCTTATGAAATGATGTTATCTGAATCCCAAGAACGGATGTTGATCTGTGTGAAGGCTGGTTCAGAAGCGCGTGTCCAAGCACTATTCCAAAAATACGATCTAGACGCGGTGACGATTGGAAAAGTAACAGATGATGGTCAGTACCGTTTGTATCATCATGGAAAAGAAGTAGCCAATCTTCCGGTAGATGCCTTGGCAGAAGATGCGCCTGTCTATCAGAAAGAAATGGTTGAACCAGAACGGATGGCAAAATTCCGTGAATTAGGTCAATACCAACCAGTGATCTCTGATCCAAATGAAGTATTGACTGCGTTGTTGAAGCAACCGACGATCGCATCAAAACGTTCGATTTATGAGACGTATGATTCGCGTGTCCAAACCAATACAGTGGTTGCTCCAGGTAGTGATGCCGCAGTTTTGCGTATTCGCGGGACCAAAAAAGCGTTAGCGATGACGACAGACTGTAATGCTCGTTATATTTATCTAGATCCAGAAATTGGTGGTCAGATTGTTGTTGCGGAAGCAGCAAGAAATATTGTCGCAAGTGGTGGTCAACCTTTAGCGATTACGGATTGTTTGAACTATGGTTCTCCAGATAAACCAGAAGTATTCTGGGAGTTATCGTACTCAGCTGATGGAATTGCTAAAGCATGTGAAATGTTGGAAAAACCTGTGATCTCAGGAAATGTTTCTCTATATAACGAGACAGATGGCCAAGCGATCTATCCAACGCCGATGATCGGTATGGTCGGATTGATCGAAGCCCACGAACATATCACTACCCAAGAGTTCAAACAAGCAGGAGATGTGATCTATGTGATCGGCCAGACGTTTGCAGACTTTAACGGCAGCGAATTACAAAAGCTGCAGCTAGGTAGGATCGAAGGAATGGTGGAGCATTTTGATCTAACTACCGAAAAAGAAAACCAAACCTTGATGTTAGAAGCAATCAAAGCTGGACTGATCCAAAGTGCGCATGACTGTGCAGAAGGTGGGTTAGCGGTGGCTATTGCGGAATCAGCGTTCACAAATGGTTTCGGTGTTTCAACGAGAGTTGATCTGCCAGCTGCTCATCTGTTTTCTGAATCACAATCGCGTTTTATTGTATCTGTAACAAAAGAAAACCAACAAGCCTTTGAAACATTAGCTGGTGAGCGTGGGACACTTCTTGGTCACGTAACGGAAGAAAAACAATTGGTGATACAAGCAAATGATGGAAGAGTTGACTTGGCAGTCGCTTCGGCGAAACAGTCTTGGGAGGAAGCAATCGAATGTCTTATGAAGTAAGAAGCATCAATGAAGAATGTGGAGTGTTCGGTGTTTGGGGACATCCTCAAGCTGCCAATGTCACTTACTTTGGTTTGCATAGTTTGCAGCATCGTGGGCAAGAAGGTGCTGGCATCGTATCAAATGATGATGGGAAATTATATG
The DNA here is from genome assembly GCF_013394305.1 of Enterococcus mundtii. NCBI lineage: Bacteria > Bacillati > Bacillota > Bacilli > Lactobacillales > Enterococcaceae > Enterococcus > Enterococcus mundtii. Next base: position 2,868,309 of record NZ_AP019810.1, read on the forward strand.
GTCACCGTGATCTTGGGCTTCTTTCAGAGGTATTCAAAGATCCAAGAAAACTAGCAGCTTTATCTGGACAAGCAGCGATCGGTCACGTTCGCTATGCTACCGCAGGCAATGGCAGTGTGGATAATATCCAACCTTTTTTATTCAAATTTTACGATCAATCGATTGGGTTGGCTCATAATGGCAATCTGACGAATGCTCGCTCTTTACGGACGTCTTTAGAAAAAGATGGTGCCATCTTTCATTCAAATTCAGATACAGAGATCTTGATGCATTTGATCCGTCGTAGTAACGAAGAAACGTTTTTAGACAGATTAAAGGAAGCCTTGGCTGAGGTAAAAGGCGGATTTGCTTACTTATTACTGACAGAAGACGCGATGGTTGCGGCACTAGACCCTAATGGTTTTCGCCCATTAGCCATTGGTCAAATGAAAAATGGCGCATATGTCATTACTTCTGAAACCTGTGCGCTGGAAGGGATCGGTGCGCGGTTTGTACGTGATGTCTTGCCAGGAGAAATCGTGATCATCAATGATGATGGCTATACGATCGAGCAATACACGACAGATACTCAATTGGCGATTTGTTCCATGGAATATATTTACTTTGCACGTCCGGATTCTGATATTGCAGGGATCAATGTGCATACAGCACGTAAAAATATGGGGAGACGTTTAGCGGCTGAAGCGCCGATCGAAGCAGATATGGTGGTTGGTGTGCCCAATTCTTCGTTGTCAGCAGCCAGTGGTTATGCTGAAGCAAGTGGTATCCCATATGAAATCGGCTTGGTGAAAAATCAATATGTGGCACGTACGTTCATCCAACCAACCCCAGAATTAAGAGAACAAGGTGTGCGGATGAAACTTTCTGCGGTTCGGGGCGTTGTGGAAGGGAAAAAAATCATTATGGTCGATGATTCGATCGTTCGCGGCACTACCAGCCGAAGAATCGTCAATCTATTAAAAGAAGCTGGAGCAAAGGAAGTCCATGTGCGGATCGCATCTCCACCATTGAAATATCCATGTTTTTACGGGATCGACATCCAAACGAGAAAAGAACTGATCGCAGCGAATCATTCCATCGAAGAGATCAGAGAATGTATCGGCGCAGATTCGTTGGATTTCTTGAGTGAAGAAGGCTTGATTGGAGCAATCGGCCTACAAAAAGATTCCCCTTATTCAGGGTTATGTATGGCTTATTTCAACGGCGATTATCCGACACCGCTATATGACTACGAAGAAAAATACCAAGAATCTTTAAAAGAAAAAGTATCTTTTTTTTAAACGGAGCAAATGAAAGGAGCAAGTAATCAAATGGGTAATGCTTATGCAAAAGCGGGTGTGGATGTAGAAGCGGGGTATGAAGTCGTGGATCGCATCAAAAAACATGTGAAGAAAACAGAAAGAATCGGTGTGATGGGTGCATTAGGAGGCTTTGGTGGCTGCTTTGACCTTAGTGGATTCCAATTAAAAGAACCTGTCTTAGTTTCCGGGACAGACGGTGTGGGTACTAAGTTAGCTGTAGCTATCGCCGCAGATCGCCATGAAACGATCGGTATCGATTGTGTCGCGATGTGTGTCAATGATATTTTGGCACAAGGGGCAGAACCTTTATACTTTTTAGATTATTTGGCAACAGGTAAAAATGACCCAGAACGTCTAGAAAAAGTCGTATCAGGCGTTGCTACTGGTTGTGTTTCAGCAAACATGGCATTGATCGGTGGCGAAACAGCAGAAATGCCAGGTATGTATCAAGGGGACGATTATGATCTGGCAGGTTTTGCGGTAGGGATTGCGGAAAAAGCGCAATTGATTACTGGTCAATCGATCACAACAGGTGATATCTTGCTAGGTTTGCCTTCTAGTGGCATCCATTCCAATGGGTACTCTTTGGTTCGTAAAATCTTTTTTGAACAGCAAGGTTTTTCATTAGAAGAAACGATCGAAAGGTTGGATACCTCTTTGGCAGATGTGTTGCTTGAACCGACAAAAATCTATGTTTCGACTTTATTACCATTAATCAAAAAAGAGAAGATCAAAGGTGCCGCACATATTACAGGTGGTGGGTTCATTGAGAATATTCCGCGGATGTTGCCAGAAAATGTTGCTGCCCGCATCGATCTAGGCACATGGCCAGTTTTACCGATCTTCGATTGTTTGCAAAAGTATGGTGAGATCCCTGCACATGAAATGTATGAGATCTTTAACATGGGCATTGGAATGGTCATTGCAGTTTCTCCTGAACATGCGAGTGAAATCATTGATCAAATCCGTAAATCTGGCGAAGAAGTCTATCAAATCGGGCAAGTCGTACCGTTTGAGGAGCAAAAAGTCGTGATCGCAGAGGGGAAAAAATGAAGATTGCCGTCTTTGCTTCAGGAAATGGCAGTAACTTTCAAGCGCTGGTCGATTATTTTAAAAAGAACCGACTTTCTGCGACAATCGAGTGGTTGTTTTGTGATCAGCCACATGCCTATGTTTTACAACGGGCAAAAAAAGCGCAAGTTCCGAGCACCTGTTTTTCACCGAAAGAGTTTGCATCCAAAACGGAGTACGAACAAGCGATCCTTGAAGAATTAGCAAACCGAGAGATTGATTTGATCGTACTGGCAGGCTATATGCGAATCGTTGGTGAAGGCTTACTGTCAACTTATGAAAATAAAATGATCAATATCCATCCTTCGTTATTACCGAATTTTCCCGGTCTTCATGGGATTCGCGATGCTTTTGAAGCAGGCGTGAAGGAAACAGGTGTGACTGTCCATTATATCGATCGTGGGGTGGATACTGGACCAATCATTCGTCAGGAAAAAGTGATGATCGAAAAAGAAGATACATTAGCTACATTGGAACAAAAAATCCATCAGATCGAACATCAGATCTTTCCAGAAGTGATTGCAAATATAGTAAATATGGGAGATGTAAAAAAATGACAAGAGCGTTAATAAGTGTTTCAGATAAGACTGGGGTCATTGACTTTGCGAAAGGACTACGTGCTGCCGATATAGAGATCATTTCCACAGGTGGAACTAAAACAGCTTTGGAAGAAGCAGGAATCGAAACCATTTCTATCGATGAAGTGACTGGTTTTCCTGAGATGATGGATGGCCGAGTAAAAACTTTACATCCAAAAATCCACGGAGGATTATTAGGGCGTCGCGATAGTGAAAGCCATATGGAGGCAATGGAAAAAGAAGCCATCCAACCAATCGATATTGTCTGTGTCAACCTTTATCCATTCAAGGAAACGATCTTAAAACCAGAAACGACCGAAGCAGATGCGATCGAAAATATTGATATCGGTGGACCGAGCATGTTGCGAAGTGCTGCAAAAAATCATGCTTTCGTAACAGCCATCGTTGATCCCGTTGATTATGCGATCGTTTTAGCAGAAATCCAGCAAGAAGGTCACACGAGCCTTGAGACACGTAGAAAGTTAGCAGCAAAAGTTTTTCGTCATACGGCTGCTTATGATGCGTTGATTGGTCAATATCTCACAGAAGCTGTGGGTGAAAAAGATCCTGAGAATCTAACCCTTACTTATACGCGCAAACAAGACCTTCGCTATGGCGAGAATAGCCATCAAGAAGCAGCATTTTATCAAGCGGCTTTACCAACGAGTTATTCGATTGCAAGTGCGGAACAATTGCACGGTAAGGAACTTTCTTTCAATAATATTCGTGATGCGGATGCTGCGTTACGTATCATGAGAGAGTTCACGGAACCAACTGTCGTTGCGTTGAAACATATGAATCCATGTGGGATCGGAAGTGGCGAGACGATTTTCTCTGCGTGGGAAGCTGCTTATGCTGCTGATCCAGTATCGATCTTTGGCGGCATTATCGTATTGAATCGGGAAGTCGATTTGGTTAGTGCACAAGCAATGACTCAATTGTTTTTAGAAATCATTATCGCTCCTAGTTACAGTGAAGAGGCCCTAGCTGTACTGAAAACGAAGAAAAATCTCCGTCTGTTGCAAGTCGATTTCTCGAATGTGGAAGGAAATGCTAACGAAATGGTCTCTGTCTTAGGAGGTTTACTGGTCCAACAAGATGATCGTGCAATGGAAGAACCAGAAAGTTGGACCGTAGTCACCGATCGTCAACCCACCAAAGAAGAGCAAGCAGCGATGGCTTTTGCTTGGAAAGCGGTCAAACATGTGAAATCAAATGCGATCGTCGTTGCAAATCAACAGCAAACCCTCGGTATTGGTGCCGGCCAAATGAATCGTGTGGGTTCGGTCAAGCTTGCGATCGAACAAGCTGGTGCTAAAGCCGAAACAGCCGCGCTTGCAAGTGATGCTTACTTCCCAATGGATGACTCTGTCGAATACGCTGCGAAGCATGGCATCAAAGCAATCATCCAGCCGGGAGGAAGTATCAAAGATCAAGCCTCGATCGATATGGCAAACAAGTATGGTATCGCAATGGTATTTACCGGCGTGCGTCATTTTAGACATTAAGAAGGAGCGGATAAAATGAAGTGTTTAGTGATTGGCTCGGGCGGGCGAGAACATGCGATAAGCAAAAAACTTTTAGCTAGTCCATTAGTTGAAGCTGTGTATTGCGCACCTGGAAATGCAGGAATGAAAAAAGATGGGGTTCACTTGGTGGATCTTGTTGAAACGGATCATGAAGGATTGATCGAATTTGCTCGAGCTGAAGGGATCGCCTGGACATTTGTTGGTCCAGAAATCCCTCTACTCAATGGGATCGTTGATGATTTTCAAGCGGAAGGATTAGCGATTTTTGGCCCAACAAAAGCTGCAGCCTTAATTGAAGGTTCAAAGAGCTTTGCCAAAGAGTTGATGGCACGTCAAGGTATTCCTACTGCAGAGTCACAAACGTTTACCCGTTTTGCCGAAGCGAGAGAATACATTGAAGCAAAAGGCGCACCGATCGTTATCAAAGCAGACGGATTAGCTGCTGGTAAAGGGGTCGTTGTGGCGGAAACCCTCGAAGCCGCTGTCGAAGCCGCTTCAGAGATGCTAGAAAATGATCGGTTTGGTGCTAGTGGGCAGAAAATCGTCGTGGAAGAGTTCTTGTCAGGAGAAGAGTTCTCTTTACTTGCTTTTGTCCGAGATAAAGAAGTTTATCCCATGGTGATCTCGCAAGACCATAAGCGAGCGTATAATGGGGATAAAGGTCCTAATACTGGCGGAATGGGCGCTTATACACCTGTGCCGCAAATCCCTCAAACCATGGTTGATCAGGCTGTCGAAAAAGTATTGAAACCAGCAGTGCGAGGGATGAAAGAGATAGGGTGTTCATTTACTGGTATTTTATATGCAGGGCTGATTGCCACAGCAGAAGGACCAAAAGTAATCGAATTCAACGCTCGGTTTGGTGATCCTGAGACGCAAGTTGTGTTGCCACGACTTAAAAGTGATCTAGCGGAAATCATTGACCGCCTATTAACAGGAAGGGCAGTCGAGTTAACATGGGAGACAGAAGGAGTTTGCTTAGGTGTAGTCGTTGCGGCAGAAGGCTATCCAGGAAAATACCAAAAAGGAGCCTTGCTTCCAGATTTTTCAGCTGATCCAGATGTGGCCGTCTATTATGCGGGGGTAGAGGAACAAGCGAAAGAACTGGTAGGTGCAGGGGGACGGATCTATTTGGTGGAAGCGAGTGGTCAGACAATCGAAGAAGCGCAAGAAAAAATATACTCTGTTTTAAAAGTCAAGAATACTGAACGTACATTCTATCGGACGGATATCGGCTCAAAAGCCTTGGTACAAAAGTAAAAGTCACATAAAGAAATAAAACTATTTTTTGCAGAAACGGAAAAATAGTTTTATTTTTTTTGAAGCCTTTTCATGATGGTTATGGTAAAATCGAGTTGCTAAGAAAGGATGAGATTTGATGAAAAAGATTCGTTTAGGGACTTCCGACCAGCTCGTATCCTCCGTCATTTTAGGTTGTATGCGTTTGAATGGTTCTGAGCAACCTGAAAAAGTGATTGAAGCAGCTTTTGAAAATGGCATCAACTTTTTTGACCATGCGGATATTTACGGTGGTGGGGACTGTGAAACAATTTTTGCTCAAGCGTTAGCAAAAACTTCGCTAAAACGTGATGAATTATTTATCCAAACGAAATGCGGGATCGTACCAGGAAAGATGTTTGATTTCTCAAAAAAACACATCATTCAATCGGTTGAAGATAGCTTGCGTCGATTAGATATGGAATACGTTGATGCCTTGTTACTTCATCGTCCAGACACGCTCGTTGAACCCGAAGAAGTGGCGGAAGCGTTTGATGAGTTGGAGCGATCTGGCAAGGTTCGTTTCTTTGGTGTGAGCAATCAAAAACCAATGCAGATCGAGTTATTGAAAAAATATGTGAACCAGCCATTACTGGCGAACCAATTACAATTTGGTCTTAAACATTCCGAAATGATCGATCAGGGAATCCATGTGAACATGACGGATCAAGCAAGTATTGACCATGATGGCAGTATCCTAGATTATTCTCGTTTACATGAGATGACGATCCAAGCGTGGTCGCCTTATCAATATGGCTTCTTTGAAGGTGTATTCATTGGAAATGAAAAATTCCCAGAATTGAATCAGTCGTTAAACGAACTGGCAGAAAAATATCATACGACACCAACAGGGTTAGCGTCGGCGTGGATCTTACGTCATCCTGCAAATATACAGGTGATCGCTGGAACGATGAATCTGACAAGGATTGAAGAAATCGCGAAAGCATCGATGATCGATATGACTCGAGAAGATTGGTATGAATTGTATCGTGCTGCTGGCAATATTTTGCCATAAAATAAAAGATATCGTTAGCCGACTCTCTGTTTTTTATGAGAAAGAGAGTCGGTTTTTATAAAAATAGAAAAACGATGAACAGTATCGAAGAAAAGAGGAGAATCAATGGATAAACAGTTAAGGAAACTATTAAAAGATGAGAGAAAATACTTATACGCCGATTTTAGTACATTACATAAAACACAACAAAAACTATATAATGAGATCATCAAAGAACAAAATAACTTACTGAATAAATTTCCTGAAAATGAAAGACAAGCAAAAAAACTCATCAACCCAATCAATTCTTATGAAAATAAAATCGAAATGTGGGTAGCCAACGCCATGCGGATGGAAAAAATGGAGAAACATATCCAATCTATCCGATTAAAATTACATGCGGGTTTTCATCAACCAAGCAAGGCTTTCGAAAGAATGGGTTATCAGGAAAATTCGGCTAGAGTCATGCTTGAAAAACGTAGTGAACAGTTTTATCCCAAGGTGTTTCAACAATTGATTTCAAATATCACTTCCTTACTTGGTCAGAATGTAACTTTCGCCCGTGGTGAAGTAAAAATTCCACAATCGGTTGATCTAAACCTAAGTAAAAAAACGCTACAAACACGTAAAGATCGTTTGTCAGCTGAGTTTAAAGTACTACATAAAGAATCAAATGAATGGAAAAATGATTTAAAAACCTTAACGAAACAAGTACTACAGCATCGTGAAGATTTAGAAAATCCTGATTTTCGCATGGATTTCAAAAGAGGTTTGGAGTCGCATCATTCTATTGAACATATTGCAGCCCCCGTCATCAATTCGATCGAATCACTCCATTCAAGTATGTTGAATTACGCAGAAAGTTTGATCCATTTAAATAAAAAAGAGGGAGAACTTTTTGAAACCAGAGCGCAAATCAACGGGAAAGAGCAGTATGTTAATGGGAGCCATACGCTGAAAAGTTTGAATTATCAGCGTGGTCAGGCATTAACTGATCTAAAAGCAATAAGCAAATCACACTATACTCCTAAACTGCTGTCAGCGATCGATTATGTACGTAGTTTAGGTGCGGGAGTACTGAGAACAGTTGATGTAGATAAGCATGTACAGACGGACAGAAAACTCCAACAAGTAGCTCAGTTGAGAGCGCAAGGCTCTTTCGCTGACCGGACGAATCGTGCGAAAAAAATGGCGGGAGATTTCCAACAAAATCGCCCAACAACAAGTAACCATGAAAAAAGTCGTTAAGAATCATTGTGATTTTACAAACAAAAAAATAAGGTAGCATCAAAAAAAGCGAACGTTTAAAAATGTTCGCTTTTTTTTACACGAAAACTTAATTAAAGGTAAAATACAACTTTTTTATAATAAAAAGCTTGATTTTTTTATGAAATTACGTTAAATTACTTGAGGTACTAAAAATGAGCACGTAAAAAGTGGATAATGTTCGTGTTTTTTGCGAATATGAAATCGAGAGGACGATATGATGAAAGTATTTGATTACGAAGATATTCAACTGATTCCTAATAAATGTATCGTAAACAGCCGTTCAGAATGTGATACAACTGTGACTTTAGGTTCACATACATTTAAAATGCCGGTTGTACCAGCAAATATGCAAACGATCATTGATGAAACGATTGCGGAATTTTTAGCTGAAAATGGTTATTTCTATATCATGCATCGTTTTGACGAAGAAGCACGAATCCCATTTATCGAAAAAATGAAAGCAAGAAATTTAATTTCTTCTATTAGTGTAGGAGTGAAAAAAGACGAGTATGCTTTTGTAGAAGAATTAGCAGAAAAATCGCTTGTACCAGATTATATTACAATTGATATTGCCCATGGACATTCAAATGCTGTGATCGCGATGATCCAGCATATCAAAAAGCATTTACCAGATACGTTTGTCATTGCAGGGAACGTCGGCACGCCAGAAGCCGTTCGAGAATTAGAAAACGCTGGAGCAGATGCAACGAAAGTCGGCATTGGCCCAGGAAAAGTATGTATCACAAAAATCAAAACTGGTTTTGGTACTGGTGGTTGGCAATTAGCGGCACTAAGATGGTGCGCGAAAGCTGCCCGCAAACCTATCATTGCTGACGGTGGCATCCGTACACCTGGAGATGTCGCGAAATCAGTACGTTTTGGTGCGACGATGGTGATGATCGGTTCATTGTTTGCAGGACACGAAGAATCACCAGGAGAAACAAAAGTTGAGAACGGTGTCGTTTACAAAGAATATTTTGGATCAGCTTCTGAATTCCAAAAAGGCGAAAAGAAAAATGTTGAAGGTAAGAAAATTTGGATTCAACACAAAGGATCTTTAAAAGATACGTTAGTTGAAATGCAACAAGATTTACAATCTTCGATTTCTTATGCCGGTGGTCGTGATTTAGAATCGATTCGTAAAGTCGATTATGTCATCGTTAAAAACTCGATTTTCAATGGAGATACGATTTAATTCGAAGTAAGAGAGGTCGGGACGGAAGTGTTCAGCCTCGAGAAATAAGGCGCCATCCACGAAAATTGTTTTTTAAATTTTTGTGGATGGCGCCTTATTTTTCGAAGAGGTTACTTTTGTTCCCACCGTTTATTCGGTTATAGGTGGGTCAGGTGAACGAATGTCCCGCTCCCTTTTTTTACATTTTCTTTCTTTTTGAAACTAAGCTACAATAGTAGAAAGTAAATATTTGGAGAATGCACATGTGGACGAGAATAACTAAACATAAAGGTTCTGCTTACCAACAGATCATGGATCAAATTTTGAAGAAAATCGAAAATGGGCAATTGCAACCAGGAGATAAATTACCTTCTGAAAGAATGTTTGCTGATTTTTTTGGTGTGAATCGCACGACTGTTGTTCATGCGTTAGATGAATTGCGTGGGCTAGGGATATTGGAAAGTCGTCAAGGGAGTGGTCGGTTTATTTCTTCGGTGACTTGGGGTGATTTTTCAGAGCCGCGGATCGATTGGCGTCAATTGATCTCTGCAAGATACGATAAAATCGTTGATAGTTACGGAGAAAAAGTCAAAGAAGCAAGTCGGAAATCCGATTTTTTAGATTTATATTCAAGTGAAATGCCGCTTGATGTATTACCTAATATGAAGATGCCCAATTATACATTAGAAGGTATTTTAAAAGAAGAACAAGCCGTTTCCGTGTTTGGGTATCAACCGCTGATGGCGCAGATCAGAGAACGCTTGATCAGAAATAACGGATTTTCGTTTAAAAAAAGTCAATTGCTAATCACTGGTGGGGGACAACAAGCGATCTTTCTGATTTTACAAACCATTTTGTCGGTAGGAGATGCCATCGCGGTGGAATCCCCCACTTTTTTCTACCGCTTGCCATTGTTTAAAGCACTTGGTACCCGCTTGTTCGGTATTCCGATGGATGATCAAGGGATTGATCTAGAAAAATTGGAAGAAGCTATTCATAAGCATAAGATCAAAGCGGTCTTAGTCAATCCAAATTTTCAAAATCCGACAGGTACAGTGATGGCTGTTGAACGTCGCCAACGTTTAGTCGCGCTGTGCCGCAAATACCAATTGCCGATCATAGAAGACGATGTATTTGCAGATTTAGCCTTTTCTCCGGAGCAACAAGCTTCGATCGCTCCGATCCATGCGATTGATCCGGAAAATGTCTTGTATGTCGGCTCGTTATCGCGTTTGTTGGGGGAAACGACTAAAATTGGTTGGATCGTAGGCCCAACTATTCTGATCCAACGATTGTCTGAGGCACAAAAAATGATGGATGTCTCTTTGAGTATCTTTACACAAATGGCAGCAACTGCTGTTTTTGATTCTTCTTTTGACCAAAACATGGCAAGTCTGTGTCAACGACTAGAAAAGAACAGTCAGCTTTTACGTAGTTGGGTCGATTCGCAATACTTCTTTCATTTAGCCCCTCTTGCAGGCGGATATTATGGCTGGTTGACTTGGGAGGGTGAAAAGTTCACGAAAGTATTAGCAGAAAGATTATTACGTGAGGGGTTAGGTGTGGCTCCAGGTTATCTTTTTGGCGAAGACATTGGTTTAAGAATCAACTATAGCCGTATGAGTCCTGATGACCTACCATTGTTCGTTTCACGAATGGACAAACTACGTACATGGTTGGAAGCGAAAGAGAAGCAATAGTAAGAAAAGAAAGAGTAACTTTTGTTATTTTTTCTTTTCTTTTTTATTTTGTGAAGAAATTTCTGGAAAAGTTGGCGTATTGCCTGTTAATTAAAAGAAATATGTAGTTGGACAGGCTTATTGTTTGTAAAAAAGCCTATGTTAAGGATAAAATTAAAGTAAGTGGTTTGTGTAATCACTCACTATCGAGAAAAAAATTAATACAGTGATTGGTAAAAGGTTGTAACAACTTGAATACAGAAAAGAAACGATTGTTATAAAAGGGGAGAAACATCTCTATGTTTTTTTAGAAAAAATGTAAACCGCTTACTACCTTGTGATTACCTTCACTATTTTAACAGAGATAGGGATTGTTATAATTTTTTTAAATGGTGAAAATTTGTGCTTAAAGCTTGTATTTCGGAGGAATACGTGATAATTTATTAGTGAAGCCGGAGAAATAGTGATACAGATATCGTCGCTGTTTCAACCGCGGAATGAAGAGAGTTTCTTATAGATGAGAGAGGAATGTGTGATAAATGGCAAACAAGAAAACACCTATCGACTTCCAAGCGTTGCTTGAAGAAGTCAATTCAGATTTTCCGGTATACCAAGCACTTGATCAAGATGGGAAAGTAGTAAACCCTGATCTTGTTCCAGATTTGACAGATGAAGAGTTAGTAGAATTGATGACTAGCATGGTTTGGTCTCGTGTATTGGATCAACGCTCAACAGCATTGAACCGTCAAGGACGTTTAGGATTTTTTGCTCCTACTGCTGGACAAGAAGCAAGTCAATTAGCTAGTGCATTCGCTTTTGACAAAGAAGATGTACTATTACCAGGTTACCGTGATGTTCCACAATTGATCAAACACGGCTTACCTTTATCTCAAGCATTTCTATGGTCTCGTGGGCATGCAGCTGGAAACTTCTACCCAGAAGAATTGAAAGCTCTACCACCACAAATCATTATTGGTGCACAATACGTCCAAGCAGCAGGTGTTGCATTAGGACTTAAAAAACGTAACAAGAAAAATGTTGTTTTCACTTATACAGGTGATGGCGGTTCTTCTCAAGGTGACTTCTATGAAGCAATCAACTTTGCTGGAGCTTACCATGCGAATGCTGTATTCTACATCCAAAACAATGGATTTGCGATTTCAACACCTCGTGAAAAACAAACAGCAGCAAAAACATTAGCGCAAAAAGCAGTAGCAGCTGGTATCCCTGGTATCCAAGTAGATGGTATGGACCCATTAGCCGTTTATACTGTTTCAAAAATGGCACGTGACTGGGCAGTCTCTGGTAACGGACCTGTATTGATCGAAACATTGACTTACCGTTACGGTCCACATACATTATCTGGTGATGACCCAACACGTTACCGTGAAAAAGATGTTGACGATGAATGGCAATTAAAAGATCCATTGATACGTTTCCGTAAATACCTAACTGAAAAAGGTTTATGGAGCGAAGAAAAAGAAGAAGCAGTCATCGAACAAACAAAAGAAGAAATCAAAGCAGCAATTGCTGAAGCAGATAAAGTTCCAAAACAAAAAGTTTCAGATTTCTTGAAAAATATGTTTGAAGAAACACCACAAACAATCAAAGAACAAATTGCAATCTATGAAGCGAAGGAGTCGAAATAACCATGGCACAAAAAACAATGATTCAAGCAATCACAGATGCCTTAGCACTTGAACTTGAAAACGACGAAAACGTACTCGTTTTTGGTGAAGATGTCGGCAAAAACGGAGGCGTATTCCGTGCAACTGAAGGATTGCAAGAAAAGTTCGGTGAAGACCGCGTATTTGACACTCCTTTAGCAGAATCAGGTATTGCCGGATTAGGTTTCGGTTTAGCACTTGAAGGATTCCGTCCTGTCCCTGAAATCCAATTCTTTGGCTTTATTTTTGAAGCAATGGATGAAGTTGTAGCACAAATGGCTCGTACGAGATACCGTATGGGTGGAACAAGAAATATTCCAGTAACGATCCGTTCACCATTTGGTGGTGGTGTTCATACACCTGAATTACACTCAGATAACTTAGAAGGATTGATTGCTCAATCTCCTGGTATCCGTGTAGTGATTCCGTCAAACCCATATGATGCAAAAGGATTATTGATTGCTTCTATTAGAAGTAATGACCCTGTTGTTTTCTTGGAGCATATGAAACTTTATCGTTCATTCCGAGAGGAAGTGCCAGATGAAGCGTACGAAGTGCCTTTAGATAAAGCCGCAGTGACTCGTGAAGGAACAGATGTATCAATCATCACTTACGGTGCAATGGTACGTGAAGCCATCAAGGCAGCAGATAATCTTGAAAAAGAAGGTATCTCTGTTGAGATCGTTGACCTACGAACAGTTGCTCCATTAGATGTTGAAACAATCATCAAATCTGTTGAAAAAACAGGACGTGTCGTTGTTGTTCAAGAAGCACAACGTCAAGCAGGCGTAAGCACTCAAGTAATCTCTGAAATCTCTGAACGTGCAATTCTTTCATTAGAAGCACCAATCGGACGCGTTTCTGCACCAGATACTGTTTTCCCATTCGGTCAAGCAGAAAACATCTGGTTGCCAAATGCTTCTGACATCGAAGCAAAAGTAAAAGAAATCGCAGAATTTTAAGGAAAGAAAGGACGTTAAAAACCCATGGCTTACCAATTTAAATTACCTGATATCGGTGAAGGTATCGCAGAAGGTGAAATCGTTAAATGGTTCGTTCAACCAGGCGATACGATCAATGAAGACGATACATTGTTAGAAGTACAAAATGACAAATCAGTGGAAGAAATTCCATCTCCAGTAACAGGAACAGTGAAAAGCATCGTTGTTCCAGAAGGTACAGTTGCAAATGTTGGTGACGTATTAGTTGAGATCGATGCACCAGGACATGAAGGAAACGAAGAAAGCGGAAGCGAAGGCGTGGCAGCTACTGAGCAAACACCTGAAGCACCTGCTGCTGAACCAACAACAGAAAGTTCATCTGCATCAGCAGAAGCTTCTGACGGTGGCGTATTCCAATTCAAATTACCTGATATCGGTGAAGGTATCGCAGAAGGTGAAATCGTTAAATGGTTTGTTAAAGCCGGTGACACGATCAATGAAGACGATACATTATTAGAAGTGCAAAATGACAAATCAGTGGAAGAAATTCCATCTCCAGTAACAGGGACTGTGAAAACAATCGTTGTTTCTGAAGGTACAGTCGCAAATGTTGGTGACGTATTGGTTGAGATCGACGCGCCAGGACACAATAGTGCACCTGCAAGCAAACCAGCGGCAGCAACTTCTGATGCAAAAGTGGAAACTTCAGGTTCTTCAAGTATCCCTGAAGCGGCAAACCCAGATAAACGCGTATTAGCAATGCCATCTGTTCGTCAATTCGCTCGCGAAAAAGACGTGGATATCAGTCAAGTTTCTGCAACTGGAAAAGGCGGACGTGTGACAAAAGAAGATATCGAAAACTTCTTATCTGGCGGAGGGGCTCCAGCAGCTGCAAGCAAACCTGCTGAATCAGCTGCACCAACAGAAGCATCTGCTGAAAAACCAGCTGAAACAAAAGCTGCTCCAGCAAAAGCATTCAAATCAAACTTAGGCGATCTAGAAGAACGTGTGGCATTGACACCAACACGTAAAGCAATTGCAAAAGCAATGGTCAACAGCAAACAAACAGCACCTCATGTCACTTTACATGATGAAGTTGAAGTAACAAATCTTTGGGATAACCGTAAGAAATTCAAAGAAGTGGCAGCTGCTAACGGCACGAAATTAACGTTCTTGCCTTACGTTGTCAAAGCGTTGACTGCAACAGTCAAAAAATTCCCAATCTTGAATGCGTCAATCGATGATGCAAAACAAGAAATCGTTTATAAAAACTATTACAATATCGGTATCGCAACAGATACAGACCATGGTTTGTATGTGCCAAACGTGAAAGATGCTGACCGTAAAGGAATGTTTGCGATCGCAGACGAAATCAACGAGAAAGCAAAACTTGCTCATGATGGCAAACTAGCGGCAGACGATATGCGTAACGGAACGATCACGATCAGTAACATTGGTTCAGTTGGTGGCGGCTGGTTCACACCAGTAATCAACTACCCTGAAGTAGCAATCTTAGGTGTAGGAACAATTGCACAACAACCAATCGTCAATGCTGAAGGTGAAATCGTTGTTGGCCGAGTGATGAAATTATCATTGAGTTTCGATCACCGAATCGTCGATGGTGCGACAGCACAACAAGCAATGAATAACATCAAACGTTTATTAGCTGATCCAGAGCTATTAATGATGGAAGGATGAGAAACAAATGGTAGTTGGAGATTTTGCTGTTGAATTAGACACAGTTGTAATCGGTGCGGGACCTGGCGGCTATGTCGCTGCCATCCGCGCTGCTGAAATGGGCCAAAAAGTAGCGATCATTGAAAGAGAATATATCGGCGGCGTTTGTTTGAACGTTGGTTGTATTCCTTCTAAAGCGTTGATCGCAGCAGGTCATCATTATCAAGAATCACTTGATTCATCGATGTTCGGTGTAACAAGTGAGAATGTCTCACTAGATTTTACAAAAACACAAGAGTGGAAAGACAACAAAGTAGTGAAAACATTGACTTCAGGTGTCGGCTACTTGTTGAAAAAACACAAAGTTGAAACGATCGAGGGCGAAGCATTCTTCGTAGATGATCATACATTACGTGTGATCCATCCGGATTCTGCTCAAACTTATTCATTCAACCATGCTATCGTTGCGACAGGTTCTCGTCCAATCGAAATCTCTGGATTCAAATTTGGTGGTCGTGTCTTAGATTCTACAGGTGGATTAAGCCTAACAGAAGTTCCTAAGAAATTCGTCATCATCGGCGGCGGGGTAATCGGTGCTGAACTTGGTGCGGCTTACGCAAACTTAGGTTCTGAAGTAACGATCCTTGAAGGTTCACCACAAATTTTACCTACGTATGAAAAAGACTTGGTGAAATTAGTGGAAGATGACTTCAAGAAAAAAGGCGTAACAGTCATTACAAATGCAATGGCTAAAGAATCAATCGACAATGGTGATAGCGTAACTGTAAAATATGCAGTAGACGGAAAAGAAGAATCAGTAACAGCTGACTACGTGATGGTCACTGTTGGACGTCGTCCGAATACTGAAGACATGGGCTTAGAACAAGCAGGTGTTGAAATCGGTGAACGTGGCTTGATTCCAGTTGATAATCAAGGACGTACAAACGTACCTAACATCTTTGCAATCGGCGACATCGTTCCAGGCGCTGCTTTAGCACATAAAGCAAGTTATGAAGCAAAAATCGCCGCAGAAGCAATCTCTGGCAAAAAAGTAGCAGTTGACTACAAAGCAATGCCAGCTGTTGCCTTTACTGATCCTGAATTAGCATCAGTAGGGATGACGATCAAAGAAGCAAAAGAAGCCGGACTAGAAGCAACAGCTTACAAATTCCCATTCTCAGGGAACGGTCGTGCTTTATCATTAGGTAAAACAGAAGGCTTTATCCGCTTAGTGACAACGAATGAAGACAATGTCATCATCGGTGCGCAAATAGGTGGAGTTGGAGCAAGTGATATGGTTTCTGAACTTGCTTTGGCAATCGAATCAGGTATGAACGCTGAAGATATTTCATTGACGATCCATCCACATCCATCTTTAGGTGAGATCACAATGGACGCAGCTGAATTAGCTTTAGGCTTACCGATCCATATTTAATCATTCAACTAAATGCAACTTTCTCTGAGAAGAGAGAGTTGTGTTTTTTTATACTCTAAATAGCGACTATAAAATTATTATGTAAACTAAAATAGAGCAAAACCACTTGGAAGAAGTCTTCTTTCTATGATAAACTGAAAGGGATGAATAGAATAGGAGATAATATCTATGAATGAGTATCAATATCCATTAGACTTGGACTGGACCACTGAAGAAATGGTCATCGTGATGAACATGTGGGAAGCCCTCGAAAAAGCGAATGAACAAGGAATCAATAATCAGGAATTTCTATCAACCTATCAACAATTCAAAACAGTGATCAAATCGATCGGAGAAGAAAAACGGTTAGGACGCGAGTTTGAAAAAGCTTCTGGCTATTCGCTATACCGTACTATTCAAGAGGCAAAGAAGAACACCAACAAAATGCTAAAAATGAATGGGTGAGACGATGGAGAAAATGATTGAGGAAATAATTGCCTGGTTGGCAGCAGCAAAAGAAAAGATCCTCCATGCACAAAATGAGCAACTAACAGTTGCAGAAAAAACGAATCGTAAAGATCTAGTGACAAACATGGATCGAGAAATCCAAGCATTTCTGATCAATAAAATCCATTCTGCCTATCCTCAAGCAAAAATTTTGGCAGAAGAAGAAGGATACAACAACTTATCTGATTTGAGTGGTCAAGTCTTTATCATTGACCCCATTGATGGTACGTTGAACTTCGTGGTACAAGGAGAAAATTTTTGTATCATGCTTGCTTATTACGAAGATGGAGTGGGACAGCTAGGATTCATCTATGATGTCATGCGAGATGAATTATACTGGGGCGGTAAAACGATCGGTGTTTACAAAAATGACGTGAAATTACCCCAACCGCAAGACCTTCCATTAGACAAAGGATTAGTAGCAATCAATAGCTATCTCTTCGGTCATGATCGATTCAACATCCATGCGATTGGTGAACAAAGTATCGGCGTTCGGATGTGTGGCTGTGCAGGCTTAGAATTGATTGCGATGTTAAAAGGCAACCACATCGGCTATATCTCTAATCTAAGTCCCTGGGATTACGCAGCTGGTAATGTCTTGTTGGAAGAATTCGGTATGCGATATAGTGGGTTTTCCGGTGCACCATTGAGTTTCAGTGGCAGAGAATATTATTTAGCCGCAACTCCAACCGCCTATGCGACCATGCTTGACATGCTTCAATTGGATTGATTATTTTTCTAGCTTTGAGATACATCCATCAAAAAAGTTCTTATAAAATAAGGGCTCTTTGTCAATAAGGACTGATGAGTTGTGCAAAATCAAATCTGGGTCAGAATGAACCTCATTCTGGCTCAGATTTTTTGTTATCTTACTTTGATTAATTGATTGATCAAAAAGATTCTAATTCTCATGTTCTCGAATGATTTAAATCCGTAGGATACTCGTTTCATTGTCTTTATGTGGGTATTCTTCGCTTCTATTTTTCCATTGGAATAAGGATAGATCATTGCGTTGGTGATGCCTTCTTCATAGGTCAGAAGGTTTTGAAGCTTTTCCCGAAAGCTGTCATCCAACGTTTCGGGAAGTTCTGCTAATAAGGAGAAAAATAAGTCAGGGTCTTTGTCTCGAAAGGCTTCAACTAATTCATGAAAAAAGGGATACGCCTCCTTTAGGGGCGTAGAAAACTCAAGCAATCGATCAATCATCATTGCTTCAGTAAGAAATGGGTATTTTGGTGCTCGGAAACTTTTCCATGTTTTGTATTCATAATGGTTGATGTTTGCACGATTTTTTAGCAAAAAGCGCCAGTTCTTTTTCAGTTTTTCTGCCTGGCTTTTCTGTCCTGCTTTACGAAGTTCATTCATTTCACGGATACGCAACTCATTGAACGCTTGATTCATGTGTTTGACAATATGAAACCGATCAATCACTATTTTCGCATTTGGCAGAACACGTTTGGTGAGCTGGAAGTAGGCGGCGTTCATGTCTGTCACCAAGAATTCTACTTCTTCTGGATTGGTACACTTTAAGAAATAGCTTGTTAATCGAGGTAATTTACGCGTAGGCAAAACATCTATTAATTTTCCTGTTTCGCCATCTGCGCAAATAAAGCTCATTTTATCTTCTATGGAAGCATGCGAACGAAATTCATCAACCATCAATACTCTTGGGAGAATCTTCTTAGATTGCTTTGGTAAATAGCTTTTAAACTCTTTCAATGTACGAATAACAGTGGTCAAAGATACCTGACAGCTTTTCGCAATAAAAGATAAAGATACTTTTTCAGTCAGTAAAGAAGCAATTTTATATCTAACATGATTTGCGATTGAATGTCTGGATTGGACAAAATAACTTTGAGCAGTCCAATGGGTTCGGCAGTTTTTACAGGTATAGCGCTGCTTTTTTAGGCGCATAACCAAAGGCATATGATTGTATTGTTCAAAACGGACAATCGTTTCTTTTTTTCCATTTTTCACTATAATTGCTTTCCCGTTTCCATCTACCACAGTAGAACCACAACTTCTACAAGCACGAGGAGTAGGCGAGAGAACAGCATCGACGACCAACGTCTTTTTCTTCTGAAGGGTCTCGTAAGAGACCTCTGTAATCATCAAATCTTTCTCTATTATTCTCAGCATTTTTTTGATAGAATCATTCATATAGCATATCGTCCTCTCAGTTGTTTATTTTGTGGTGATTTAATCATACTAGAGAACGATATGTTTTTTAATACCTAAAATGAAAATGGGACTGAAGAATCAATTCTGATTCATCAGTCCCATAAATTATAGAGCCAAAATAAGTGGGGGACGATAAAATTGCTTTTTTGAGCAATGTAATCCTTCGCTTATTTTTTTGATCGATGATAGTATCGGAACATTCATTTATAGAATATGCTATTGGAAAAGTTTTTGTAATGACTTTTTTTTACATAAATTCGGATTTTTCGTGCTGTTTTGATTAGAAAAAGGGCGAATTATTAATTTTCTCGAAAAAATGAAAACATTTCACTATATTTCATGAAAAAAGTTTGGTATAATAAACAGTCGAGTAAAATTGCCCTGTGATAAAGAATCGATAAAAAAGGAGTTACTTAAATTGAATAAAAGAAATGACATCCGTAACGTAGCGATCATCGCCCACGTCGACCACGGAAAAACAACATTAGTTGATGAACTATTAAAACAATCTGACACATTAGACGCCCACACTCAATTACAAGAACGTGCGATGGACTCAAACGCACTTGAACAAGAACGTGGAATCACAATCTTAGCGAAAAATACAGCTGTTGATTATAAAGGGATTCGCGTCAATATCATGGATACACCTGGACACGCGGACTTCGGTGGTGAAGTAGAACGTATCATGAAAATGGTAGACGGCGTTGTCTTAGTTGTAGATGCCTATGAAGGCACCATGCCTCAAACACGTTTCGTATTGAAAAAGGCTTTAGAACAACATATCACACCGATCGTTGTTGTAAACAAGATCGACAAACCATCCGCTCGTCCTGAGTATGTGGTAGATGAAGTCTTAGAATTATTTATCGAATTAGGCGCAGACGATGATCAATTGGATTTCCCAGTGATCTACGCATCTGCTTTGAACGGAACATCTAGCTTATCCGATGATCCAGCGGACCAAGAACCAACAATGGCACCGATCTTTGATACAATTGTCGAAGCTATTCCTGCACCAGTTGACAATAGCGATGAACCTTTACAGTTCCAAGTATCATTACTTGATTACAATGATTATGTTGGACGTATCGGTATCGGCCGTGTCTTCAGAGGGAAAATCAAAGTTGGTGACCAAGTATCACTGATCAAACTTGATGGCACAGTGAAGAAATTCCGTGTGACAAAATTATTTGGTTTCTTTGGCTTACAACGTTTAGAGATCCAAGAAGCTAAAGCTGGTGACTTGATCGCTGTCTCAGGAATGGAAGATATCTTCGTTGGGGAAACAGTTACACCAGTCGATCATCAAGAAGCATTACCGATCTTGCATATCGATGAACCAACATTACAAATGACTTTCTTAGTCAATAACTCTCCATTTGCTGGACGCGAAGGAAAATACGTGACATCACGTAAAATCGAAGAACGTTTGATGGCAGAATTACAAACAGACGTTTCACTTCGTGTTGAACCAACGAATTCACCAGATGCTTGGACAGTTTCAGGTCGTGGTGAACTTCACTTATCGATCTTGATCGAGAACATGCGTCGTGAAGGTTATGAGTTACAAGTATCACGTCCAGAAGTTATCGAAAGAGAGATCGATGGCGTAAAATGTGAACCATTTGAACGTGTTCAAATCGACACACCAGAAGAATACATGGGTAGTGTCATCGAATCATTGAGCCAACGTAAAGGTGAAATGCAAGATATGGTCCATACAGGAAATGGTCAAATTCGTTTGACATTCTTGACACCTGCTCGTGGATTGATCGGTTACTCAACAGAATTCTTGTCAATGACTCGTGGTTACGGAATCATGAACCATACATTTGATCAATACTTGCCAATGCTTCCTGGCCAAATCGGCGGACGTCACCAAGGTGCGTTAGTATCCATCGATACAGGTAAAGCAACAACGTATTCAATCATGAGTATCGAAGAACGTGGTACTGTATTTGTTGAACCAGGTACAGAAGTCTACGAAGGTATGATCATCGGTGAAAACAGCCGTGAGAATGACTTGACAGTCAATATCACAAAAGCAAAACAAATGACTAACGTTCGTTCAGCTAACAAAGACCAAACATCAGTCATCAAAAAACCAAAACAATTAACACTTGAAGAATCATTAGAATTCTTGAACGACGATGAATACTGTGAAGTAACACCAGAAAACATCCGTCTAAGAAAACAAATCTTAGAAAAAAATGCGCGTGAAAAAGCATCTAAAAAGAAAAAATAATAATTTTGACCGAATCCTAGAGAAAGCTCTGGGATTCGGTTTTTTTGTTATATAGGATCGATCATCAAATCAAACATAGTTATTCAATTAAATACTAGCTAAAAGCTGTTTGTGAACCGCTTTTCTCTATCCGATGTTTTTTTAGTATAGTAAAAATAAATCATAAAATTATACGATTTCTTGATGGATAAGATTAAATAACACTATTCTTTCAATTTGTGCCAATTAACATGGAAAAAATGGCGTTATCAAAAAGTGTATTTAGGTTTAGAGTTAAAGTGGGAAAGTTCTAATAGAATAATACTAATGATGGAGGATGAATAAAATGTAAAAAAGAAAAAATAAATGACGTTATAATAAAATGAAGCTTTGCTTTTGAATGATCATTAGAAAAAAGGAGGAGTATAGAAGACTCAAGATGAGAATGATTGCTTACTCAATTGAAGATTTTCTAAGACTTCTCCGAATATACTTGTAGAATAAATGGAGGTAAATCTTAGAAAAATGAAAAAGACAAAAATTCTGAATAGCCTGATGATTATCGGCTTGGTGTTAGGAAGTATGAATGATGCTGTTGTACAAGCAATTTCGAGCATAGAGTCAAAGACTGAGAAGACATCATTGGTTGAAAAAAAACAATTTTCAATAGAACCAAACAAAGAAGAAGACAAAATAAACAACAAAAAAATAGCTATCAAAGATGAAAGTAATGAAAAACCAATTGAGAAAAATAAAAGGACTAGTGCTAGGAATAATAATCCGAGCGATAATTTTGATAGTGTTCAAGGAAACAACGGTAATTACTTTAAACCGACTACTGATGCAACTTTACTGAAAATTGGTGAAGAGCAGGCAGCTCGAGTGCAATCAGATTTGTCAAAAACAACTTTTAATATTTCTGACTTGCAACACGAGAAAGACGACAGCTTTGAAGTTTTAAATTTTTCTAAGAGTACTTTTCCGAATGATAAAGGATTGGTTATGTGGCCATTAGGTGGAGGGCGTAATGATGTCTATTGGACGCAAGTAGATTCTAACAGTGGAATTTGGCGGATGCGCCTATACGCTTCAATGGCTTCAACAAGCGAGCCTTATTTAAATGCAAGATTTACTCGACTAAAATACGGTTCTGTCAGTGGGAATGAAGTATTCGCCTTTCCAAGAGTGGCTTATTTATCGAATCCTACAGGTAATATTAACGATATGAAACCATTTCTCACGAAAGCTACATTTGAAGTACGGTTACCGACTGCTGAAGAGGAAATCGGTAAAATTGTAGCAACTGCCAAAGAAGGTACACATAAACTCATGCAAAATACTCAACCGATCCCTAATCCAGAAACTTATCTAGATGTAAAAAATACACGTGGAAAAGTTGAATATAGTTGGAAAATAGCCCCTGATACAACGAAAGTAGGAAAGCAAGATACGAAGATTTTAGTAAAAGACGAGTCGGGTAGAGAAATAGAAGCAGTAGTTCCAATCACTGTAGAACCTCTAGCTGTAGAAATCGAGGGAAAACCAGGACCATTTGACATTTATCAATATGATAAATTGCCAGATGTGACTGAATACTTTGAAGTAACAAATCTTTATGGTACCTATACGCTAAAATGGTTTGATGATGTGAATACTGATTCGCCAGGCGAACAAACATGGCGAGCAAAAGTAACAACTTCTGATGGACGTGAAGCAACTGCTTCGATTCAGATGGATGTGACGCCACATGAGGGCTTAAAGGTTAACCTCAAATCAATTGAAGATCGAAAACTCGGTTATAATTATCCAACATTTGCAACAAACTTTAGAGATTATATTGATTCGGTCACTATGCATGGTGAACCAGTCGAATTAAGAGATCTTGAATTTATTCCACAAGAAAGTGTGGAGGCAGATTATCGGATAGGTGGTCTTCAAACGCTCAAATTGACAGTTCAAACCAAGCACCCAAATAGCGGTGTGATGATTAAGGGAACTGGTGAGGTAACACTCAATGTTCTTTGGGACCACTCGATTTTGATGAAATCAATCAATGGTGAATCAGCTGGATCATTTACTTTAAGAACAGATAATTCAGGAAATGAGACGGCAAAAGTTGTATTTGGGATGGGGATACCAACCTCAATAAATACGGCAGTTGGTCCGCAGAGTTCCCCATTTTCGCTATATTATTCGTTTGAAGTTTTACGAGGCGAAACAGTCGTTTATAGCCAAGAAGTGACAAATCGCGCAACTTGGCAGCAAATCATGGATAAATTTGGAGATTCTACTGGAACGATCGATGTCCGTTATGGTGATGTCATTAAGATATATCATCCAGAACGAACGCCGAATAGTTCAGTCTTGATGATTGACGAACAGGAACAGGATTATACATATGATACGGCGTACGCCTACTACAAGATTACTCCTTATGGATTTGATCCATTCCCCTTGCTAGAAGCAGAAGCTTCACAAAAGAGTTTTGTTTTAGGCGAGAACACTAAGACAATTGATCCAGCTTCATTAATAAAGAATGTAACGATCAATGGTCGAGTAGTTGATAGTAGTTTATACGAAGTGGAATCATTGATCGATTTTGATACAAGTAGTATTGGAACAAGAAAAATGAAATTGAAAGTCACGATGAATGATGGACTTTCAGCAGAGGAATTCGAAGTCGATTACCAAGTCAAATGGGGCAGCACATTTGTGCTAAAAGGCTTGGGGGATGAGACGGTTGGCGCATTTAGTCTGCTAAAAGAAAACGATCAATGGGCATTGCATGCTAGTCAAGGAGTAAATGGGACAGACTTGAGTCAACCGGTCAATAATCATTTTGGCCGAGACATCTACTATGGTATTGAAGTGATCGAAAATATTACTACCAAATACCAATATAACGTGCTAGGAAATCAATCGATTAGAGATGGGATCGAAGGGTTCAATCAAGGAAAACCATTAACCGTCAAACAAGGTGACGTCATCAAAGTGTATCATGCAGAACCAACAGGTAATAGTCTATTGATGCAAGATGAAATAGCCAAAGACTTTACAATGGGCTCAAATGATGCCTATTACGAAGTCACAGAGCATGGGCTAGAACCGATCCTCGCGATTTCTACGGATACTAAACCACAAGAATTTAGTCTAGGTGATGATGCCACAGAGATTGATGGAACCCAACTGATTAATTATGTGACGATCAACGGTACCGAGTTAACACCGGATTTATATACAGTGAAGCAATTAGGAAACTTCGATACAACCACAGTTGGTCAAAAAGAACTTGCTATCCAATTTGACACAAAAGATGGGATAGTATCAAAAGTCATCACAGTGCCTTATGAAGTGAAATGGGGCAGAACGATCGTGATGAAATCTAGCACCGGTGGTTCAGCAGGTGTTTTCTCACTGCAAACTACTAATACGACAAGACAATTGAAAATCCATCATGGGTTTGACTCGCCGTTAGACGAGCGCTTAGGAAACGATCAAGACCTCTATTATTCAATTGAAGTCCTACGGGGCGAAAGAGTCCATTATAGTCAAGAAGTCCCAGGTCGTGTCACGTTACAAGACGTCATCAACAGCTTTGGAACTAATGGTACTCAAGCTGTCACTGTCCAGTTAGATGATGTGATCAAAATTTATCACCCGCAAAAATCTCCTGGTAGCTCGGTACTGATGGTCGATGAACTAGAAGAGGACTTCACTTATGGTTCAGATTATGCGTATTACAAAGTAACGACTTATGGTTTTGAAGCAATGCCAGTCATGGAAGTCCATACAGCTAATAAAGCCTTTTATCTCGCGCAAGATGTGACTACTGCAGCTGATGCTGAATTAATTGATCGTGTGACGATCAACGGCAAAACAGTCGATCCAGAGGAATACACGATCGAAAGACGTTCAGAAATCGATACGACAACGATAGGAAATAAAAACGTCTCTATGCGTGTGAAAATGAACGATGGTTTATCTAGTGTGCAACTTGAACTGCCTTATCAAGTCAAATGGGGAAGTACATTTGTTCTGAAAGGCGAAGAGAAAGAAGGGAAAAGAGGCATCGTCGGTTCTTTTAGCCTGCTTGATCAAAATGATGAGTTGGCTATCTATGCCACGAAAGGCGAAGATGAAACAGAACTTAATGCGCCAGTCAATCCTGCCTATGGTCGGAATGCCTATTATCGAATCGACATCCTAGCAGATCCTAAAAATAAAGCAAATAGTTTATTTCCCGATAACATCAAATATACTTATGAAGTGGCAGGTAATCAAACGGTTCGTCAAGCAATCGAAGGGTTCAATAATGGCCAATCATTACCTGTGGAAGAAGGAGACATTTTCCGTGTCTACCATGCAGAAACAGATAACCAGAACTTACTGATGTGGGATGATATCGTCAAAAACTATACAGCTGGGTTGAATTACGCTTATTATGAAGTCAAGAATGGCGAGTTTGAGCCGATTACGATGATTTACGCAGATGTTGCTAGTCAGGAACTCGTCTTAGGTGAGGATACCAGTGAGGTAGACGTGACAACGTTGATTGAGAATGTTGCATTCAACGGACAGAGTTTGAACACAGAGCTTTATAAAGTAGAACAAATGGGAGCGTTTGATACCCATACGACAGGAGAAAAAACAGTAACGGTAAAAGTATCGACAGCAGATGGTGTTTCTTCGACTGACATCGAAGTGCCTTATGAAGTGAAATGGGGTAGCACGATCCATTTGAAAAATCGTAAAGGTGAAACGGTTGGATCGTTTGGTTTACTTAAAAACAGCAAACAAATTGAAATCCAATCTGTCCAAGGAACCGATCAAACAGTATTGAAGAATCGAGTGAATGAATACGATGACACCGAAGTATATTATGGAATCGAAATTCTCAACGAACGTAAGCAAAGCAAATATCAATACGAGGTTCGTGGCACACAAACGATCGAGCAAGCCATTTCACGTTTTAATACTGGTAAATCACTGGCGGTGACCCCAGGTGATATCGTGAAGGTTTATCACGTAGATACTAGTAACAATTTATTGATGGCAGAAGAGAACGAACGAAACTACACCTATGGCAGTAATTACGCGTATTATAAGGTAACAGATTATGGTTTTGAGCCTACAGGTGAGTTAACAGTTGAACCTGCTCAGCCTTCTTTTGCACAAGGCACTGAAAGAGTTGACCTGAAATCGTTAGTAAAAGAAGTGAAAGTCAATGGGCGTGTAATACCTAAAAACGTCTATACTGTTTCTTTAGATGGAACATCTGAAATCGATACAGAAACTATGGGCAGTCGTTTTGTTTCTCTCGATGTCAAAGTGGATCGGAGTTATGGGAGTTTATCTACTCGTACAGAATCTTCATATGAAATCGTTGAACCTGGACAAGAAACAGCGCCAGGAGAAGAGGACGCTAGTGCAGAAGATGGTACTGGTACATCCAACGATCCAGATGTAGATGGAATTTCAGCAGAGACTGGATTAGGTGAGGGTTCCGCAGCTGAAGGTGATGAGAGTAAATTGCCACAAACCAATCAAACCATCAATCGAGTACTGCCATATATTGGTGCATGTTTCTTACTAATAGTAGGATTTGTTTTTTGGAAACGAAAAATGTCTAAGAAATCGTTTGATAAACAGTAACGGATAGTTAAAATGACAACGAAGCAGTTGAAAGAGCGAAGTGATAATTACTTTGGCATTCTTTCAACTGTTTTTTTATGATCACTAAAGGAGTCACGGACAAGAAATATAAAAATAAATCCTATGAGCAAAAATCAAAATTCTCGTAATAGGAAGTCAATCATTAGCTGTGGAGAACTTAAAGAAACAAAAAATGAAAGCAAGAACGGCAAGATGAATTTTTTAAAGAACTTTTAAAAAACTCAAAGCACTCTGTTTTTGGTTTCACAAATGGTGTTTTGTTTCACGGAGTTAGGCTTGCTCTTATGAGCAGACAGAAGTAGAATAGATAGTACATGTCTGATGAATCATTTGAGAAAATGCGTAATTAATAGTTAGATGAAAGAAGTAAAACTTGAAAGTGTAAAAACAAACAGAAATCGAGGAGGCCGCATGTGGAGCAGTTATTAAAAAAATATTTTGGATATGAGCTTTTCCGCCCAGGCCAAAAAGAAATCATTGAAAAAATCATGGCTCAAGAAGATGTCTTGGGTATCATGCCGACTGGAAGCGGAAAATCAATATGTTATCAGCTACCTGCGCTAGCCTTGGAAGGGGTGACAATCGTCGTTTCTCCCTTGATCTCTTTGATGAAAGATCAAGTGGATGCTGCGAATCAACTGGGGATCGCTGCTACGTTTATTAATAGTTCATTAGAAGGATATGAAGTGGCACAACGTTTTCGTTCATTAGATGAAGAAAAGTATCAATTGTTATATGTTGCACCAGAACGTTTTATCATGCCTGATTTTATCCAAGCGATGAATCGTTGGTCCGTTCGCTTGATTGCCATTGATGAAGCCCACTGTATCTCGCAATGGGGGCATGATTTCAGACCCAGTTATTTACAGATGGCGAATATTTTAGAAGGTATTCCTCAGCGTCCGCCCATCGTGGCCTTGACAGCAACTGCTACTGTCCCTGTAGCGACAGATATCAAAAGACTTTTAAAAATCCCTGAACAGAACCATATTCAAACTGGATTTGCACGAGAAAATCTGAGGTTGCAGGTTATCAAAGATCAAAAAAAAGAACAATATTTGGTCGAGTATTTAAAAGTGAATCAAAATCAATCCGGCATCATTTATGCCGCGACTAGAAAAGAAGTGGATCGACTATATCAGTTGTTGGCGAAATTTGGTTTTTCCGTTGGCAGATACCACGGCGGTATTTCAGAAAGGGAACGGACGGAAATGCAAGAAGCTTTCCTCTATGATCGTATTCAGCTATTAGTAGCAACGAACGCTTTTGGAATGGGGATCAATAAAAGTAATATTCGTTTTGTCATTCACTACCAAATACCAGGTTCATTAGAAGCATATTATCAGGAAGCTGGTCGTGCCGGAAGAGATGGCTTACCTAGTGAAGCCATTTTGCTATTTGCGCCACAAGATGTGCAAGTCCAAAAGTTTTTTGTTCAACAATCGCAACGTGAGGAAGCACAAAAACATAAGGAATACGACAAGATCCGAGCAATGACTGAATACGTCCATATCGAATCCTGTCTGCAACAATATATTCTTTCTTACTTTGGAGAAGCAAGCGAGCCTTGTCAGCGTTGTGGCAACTGTCTTGATGATCGTGAACTTGTCGATGTGACCACAGAAACGCAAATGGTTTTGTCTTGTTTGAAACGAATGGGTGAGAACTACGGAAAACAATTACTAATGAAAGTCCTTGCCGGATCAAAAGATCAGAAAATCAAACAGTTTCAGTTTGATCGATTGTCTACTTATGGTCTACTAAGGAATCTGTCACAAAAAAATATATTACAGTTGATCGACTATCTGATTTCAAGTGGCTACTTACTTGCGGCTAGTGGTGAATACCCTGTTTTGAAAGTCAGCGATCTTGGGGTGCAAGTGCTTATGGGAAAAGTAACTGTCCACAAAAAGGAACCCAAAAAAGTGCAACAATTGTCGCATGACGAAACGGATGGTCTATTTGAAGTATTACGCCAGTTACGGACTGATTTAGCTGTTGATGCAGGTGTTCCGCCGTATGTTGTTTTTTCAGATGCGACACTCAAAGAAATGAGTCAGCATCGACCAAATGACCGATTGGCACTTCTCCAAATCAAAGGGGTAGGGCAAAGCAAGCTTGATAAGTACGGTGAAATGTTCTTGCAGGTAATCAAAAATTTCCAAGAAAGCGCTACGCCAAGTGACAGTTAAAAAACCTAAAAAAAAGCCTAGATAAATCTAGGTTCTTGCTCAGTTATCGCATAAAATATGCTATAATGAATGAACTTAGAAATGGAGGGAAAGGCAAATGGATTCTCTTTCAAAAGAGACGGCACTCAATGTGTTGATTGATGAGGCAGATCGCATCAAGCGTTTGATCCAAAATCAAACAAACAGTCTTTGTATCTCGCAGTGCAAAGCCTTTGAAGAGGTAGTCGATACACAAATGTATGGATTTTCTCAACAAGTGAGTTTTGCGATACGTGTAGGGATCATTGAAAAAAAAGAAGGGCAACTGATGCTCAGTGAGTTAGAACGTCAATTGAATCACTTATACAATGAAGTTTACCGAGAAAATTATGATAAAAAAGAAAGTGGCAAGGGGGAATAAGCTTGCCGAATAAAGTGAAAAAAAGGCATCTGTTGGATTACAGTATTTTGATTCCATATTTGATTTTATGTATCATCGGGTTGATCATGGTTTATAGCTCCACCTCCTACTTGCTATTAGCAAATGGGAGCAATCCAGCGTCATCAGTCATCAATCAAAGTATTTTTTGGGTGCTTAGCTTGATCGTTATTGCACTCCTATACAAAATGAAAATCGGTGTATTGAAAAATCAGCGATTGATCATGGCGGCTATCGCAGTCTTGACGATTTTATTATTGATCGTCTTATTTTTTGGGGAAGAACGTAATGGTGCAAAAGGTTGGCTTGAAATTGCCGGATTTTCTATCCAGCCCGCCGAATACCTAAAGATCATTGCCATCTGGTATCTTTCCTTTACTTTGTCACAGAGACAAATGAGTGTGCAAAAAAACTTCATTGCAACGGTCAAACGACCTTTATTGTTAGTACTTGCCTTGACAGTGTTAGTGGCAAGTCTACCCGATTTTGGGAATGCAACGGTTATTTTTTTGATCATCATCGTGTTACTATTAGCTAGCGGCGTCAATTATTTTTACACCTTGATCGTCGGTGTCGGAGGAATCATTTTTAGTGTAGTAACAATTTGGTTGATCAACGTGACCCAAGGGAAACTTTTCCCTGGTCGCCTACAATATATTTATCATCGTTTTGAGATTTTTCAAAACCCTTTTACTGATGAATTGAATAACGGACACCAAATGGTGAATGGTTATTATGCGATGTTCAACGGTGGTCTATTCGGTCGCGGATTAGGGAATAGTATCCAGAAAAAAGGATTTCTACAAGAAGCGCAAACCGACTTTATCTATGCCATCGTAGTAGAAGAATTAGGAGTGATCATGGGTATTTTGATCTTAGCTTTATTGATGTTCATGATTGCGCGTATCATCTTAGTGGGCATCCGCTCAAAAGATCCATTTAATTCTTTGCTATGTATCGGGATCGGTTCGATGTTTCTGATCCAAGTATTTGTCAACCTTGGCGGGATCACTGGGATCATCCCATTGACAGGGATCACATTCCCATTCTTGAGTCAAGGTGGTTCGAGTTTGCTGATGCTTTCGATCTGCGTAGGTTTCGTCCTGAATATCAGCGCAGATGAGAAACGTAAGAGTTTAGGTATTTACTAAAATTGACGTAGGAGTGATTCGATGAGAAAAGTTTTGGTAGCTAACAGAGGAGAAATTGCTGTACGGGTATTTCGCGCGTGTACAGAATTAGGGATCCAAACTGTAGGTGTCTATGCAGAAGAAGATGAATATTCCGTTCATCGCTTTAAAGCGGATGAGGCATATCTAGTTGGTAAAGGAAAAAGACCGATAGATGCGTATCTTGATATTGAAGGGATTCTTGAGATTGCTAAGGCTAGTGGAGCGGACGCGATCCATCCCGGTTACGGATTATTATCTGAAAACTTACACTTTGCCACACGGTGCAAAGAAGAAGGCATCACTTTTGTTGGGCCAGAACTTCATCATCTTGATATTTTTGGCGATAAGATCAAAGCGAAAACAGCAGCAATCGAAGCTGGTATCGCATCGATCCCTGGGACAGATGGTCCAGTAGAGTCAATTGAAGAAGTTTTATCATTTGCTGAACGTCATGGCTATCCAGTGATGATCAAAGCAGCATTAGGCGGTGGCGGTCGTGGGATGCGTGTAGCATATGACGAAAAAGGCGCTCGTGAAGGATATGAACGTGCAAAAAGTGAAGCGAAAGCTGCTTTTGGTAGTGATGAAGTCTATGTTGAAAAGTATATCGCTGATCCGAAACACATCGAGGTCCAGATCTTAGGGGATACCCATGGAAACATCATCCATCTATTTGAACGGGATTGTTCAGTCCAGCGGCGTCATCAAAAAGTCGTAGAAGTCGCTCCTTGCGTTTCGATGAATGAGCAACAGCGTCAACGTATTTGTCAGGCTGCTGTCCAGTTGATGAAGCATGTGGGGTATGTCAATGCAGGGACAGTCGAATTTTTAGTGGAAAATGACGAATTTTATTTTATTGAAGTCAATCCACGTGTCCAAGTGGAGCATACGATCACTGAGATGATTACGGATGTCGATATCGTGACGACGCAATTATTGATTGCACAAGGAAAAGATCTGCATAAAGAAATCGGATTGCCACAGCAAAGTGAAATAAAAATCAAAGGTTCAGCCATCCAATGTCGGATCACAACGGAAGACCCATTGAGTAACTTTCTACCAGATACTGGTAAGATCGATACGTATCGCTCACCAGGTGGGATGGGCGTCCGCTTAGATGTAGGGAATGCCTATGCAGGTTACATCGTTACCCCATATTTTGATTCGCTTCTAGTAAAAGTTTGTACCCATGCGGCTGATTTTGCAACAGCGATCCAAAAAATGGAACGTTGCTTGAGAGAATTCCGTATCCGTGGAGTGAAAACAAATATTCCATTTATGTTGAATGTCATCTTGCACCCAGAATTTCAATCAGGACAAGCTAAAACGACGTTCATCGATAGTACCAATGAATTATTTGACTTCCCACGCTTACGTGACCGTGGAAATAAAACGATGAAATACATCGGAGAAATCACAGTAAATGGTTTCCCTGGCATTGAACGTGGTGAAAAACCATATTACGATGCACCACGTATGCCAAAAGAGCTGATCACTCGTCCGGATTATATCACAGCAAAAAATGTCTTAGACAAAGACGGCGCTTCTGCATTAGTGGATTGGGTCAAACAACAAGAAAATGTGTTATTGACAGATACCACGTTTAGAGATGCCCATCAAAGCTTATTGGCTACTCGTGTGCGCACAAAAGATTTCAAAGAAATCGCGCGATTGACTGGTGAAGGGCTTCCTGAGCTGTTTTCAAGCGAAATGTGGGGCGGTGCAACATTTGACGTCGCCTATCGTTTCTTGAATGAGGATCCATGGAAACGCCTGAGAAAGATTCGCTCCTTGATGCCAAATACTTTATTGCAAATGCTCTTTAGAGGATCGAATGCTGTCGGCTACTCCAACTACCCAGACAACGTGATCGCTGAATTTATCAAAGAAGCAGCGACACAAGGCATCGATGTCTTCCGGATCTTTGACAGTCTGAACTGGGTACCGCAAATGGAAAAGAGTATCCAAGCCGTTCGTGATACAGGGAAAATTGCAGAAGCGACGATTTGCTACACAGGTGATATCAATGATCCAAGTCGTGCGAAATACAATGTGCAATATTATAAGGACATGGCAAAAGAGCTGGAACAGTTAGGCGCTCATCTGATCGCAATCAAAGATATGGCAGGACTGTTGAAACCGCAAGCTGCTTATCGCTTGATCAGTGAACTGAAGGCGACAACGGATCTACCAATCCATTTACACACACATGATACGAGTGGCAATGGCATCATCACTTACTCAGCAGCAACTAAAGCGGGTGTCGATATCGTCGATGTAGCGATGAGTGCGATGAGTGGAAATACTAGCCAACCAAGTATGAGCAG
This sequence comes from Enterococcus mundtii, assembly GCF_013394305.1. Classification (NCBI taxonomy): domain Bacteria; kingdom Bacillati; phylum Bacillota; class Bacilli; order Lactobacillales; family Enterococcaceae; genus Enterococcus; species Enterococcus mundtii. Next base: position 2,901,578 of record NZ_AP019810.1, read on the forward strand.
TTTGTATTACGCTTTGGTCAATGGTCCACGTGTACCAGAAATCAATATTGAAAATGCGCAACAGTTGAATCACTATTGGGAAGATGTTCGCATGTATTACAAACCATTTGAGAATGGCTTGAATGCACCTGAAACTGAAGTTTATATGCACGAAATGCCAGGTGGACAATACTCGAACTTACAACAACAAGCCAAAGCAGTTGGCTTAGGTCATCGTTGGGATGATATCAAAAAAATGTACCACACAGTAAACTTGATGTTTGGTGATATCGTCAAAGTCACGCCTTCTTCTAAAGTTGTAGGCGATATGGCCTTGTTCATGGTCCAAAATGAGTTGAGCGAAGAAGACATTTACGAAAAAGGCGAGACATTGAGTTTCCCTGAATCAGTCGTTACCTTCTTCCAAGGTGAATTAGGCCAGCCAGTAGGCGGGTTCCCAGAAAAACTCCAAAAGATCATTTTGAAAGGTCGTCCAGCCATCACCGAACGTCCAGGATTGTTCGCTGAAACAGTAGACTTCGAAAAAGTCAAAGCAGAATTAGCTAAAAAGATCGGCTATGAACCAAAACAAGAAGAAGTCTTGAGTTACTTGATGTATCCACAAGTCTTCTTGGATTATCAGACCGCTTATAATCAATTTGGCGATGTCACATTACTGGATACACCGACTTTCTTCCAAGGGATTCGTTTAGGGGAAACGGTCAACGTTCAAATCGAAAAAGGCAAGATCCTGATCATTCGTTTAGACGAGATCGGTGAACCTGATATTGAAGGAAATCGTGTGTTATTCTTTAATTTGAACGGTCAACGAAGAGAAATCACCGTCAAAGATACGTCGATCGTCAGTGCGGTAAAAACTAGACGAAAAGCAGAACCAACCAATCGCGAACAAATCGGTGCGACGATGTCCGGTTCAGTTTTAGACGTCTTGGTGAAAAAAGGCGATACGGTCAAAAGAGGCGATACATTGATGGTTACTGAAGCAATGAAGATGGAAACGGCCATTGAAGCACCATTTGATGGAGAAATCGCACATCTCTATGTTGTTGCTGGCGATCCCATTGCCTCAGGAGATCTATTGATCGAAGTTACAGAAAAATAAGAAAGGAGAGGGAACATTTGAAACGACTAGGTCTATTTATAGCAACACTACTATTCGTCACGTCGGCTTTATATTTGGAGCCAGTAGTGTTCCCTCCCAAACTTGAAACATCCACGCAAGACCAACAACTGATAGGAAATCAAAATCAGGTAACGTCTTGGAAATACCAGGAGCTAAATGCGACTGGCTTTTCTACATATATTGGTCGATCAGTCACCGAATTAGAAGCAGAGATTGGTTCACCTAAAGATCGTTTGACGAGCGGATTCGGCTTTGAGATCAGATATTATCAAGATCCAATTCAACAAATCGTACTTGAAGCAAATATACAAAATGACCGAGTAGAGGCTATCAAAGTTTTAAATGCGAACGCAACTAGTTTGACACCATTTGCCGTTGGCATGACTATGCAGGATCTGACAGAGATTACAACGATTTTTCCGAACTTCACATTTGAGTATGAAGAGACAGAAGTCGGAATCGAGTTAACTGAAGAAGACATGAATTATCGTCCCTTGATTGCTTTTGATAACGGTACATTTGCGATGCTTTTCTTTGATCAAGACACAGGTGGATTATTTTCAACAGTTTATTTAAATAAGAAAAGCTTATTGAAATTAATGCCTTACCAGGTCTTTGGAGAGGGATTGCCCCACTACGAAATGGATAGTTCAGCAGACTGGGAAAGTATCAATCAATCAAGAGAGCGTGTCATCACTCGAGTATTGACGAGATTACGCCAAGAAGCTGAACTGCCTGATTATCATTACTCTCCAGATTTTATGATCCAAACGAATGTACTGTTAACAGACTTTATCGAAAAACCAGAAGAATGGTTGGCAGAAAATCGTTTGGCAGAGTGGCAAATGGCAACACAGACTTCGCAAACTACAGTTAAATTTACGTTGTCAAATGATGAAATCAATCGCTTAGTGGAAAAACGACAATTAGATCAAACAACTGGGATTTTCATGCATCCAATCATTGATCCGACTTTTTCAGTGTTATTGTTATATACTGATCCTTATTATCATGATCGATTCTTGGAAAAAGAACCAACACAGTTAGGCGTTGCGTTTTCGAAAGAAAACATGTTAGTCTTAATGAAGGAAAAAGAGGAGACTAGTGAAAGCAGTGATAATCAATGAGGAGTTGTTTGAACTGGAGGACCAGTGTCATCAGCTTGTTCAAACGATTGTAACAAGTAAAATGATGGAACAATATCTCAAAACTAAAAAAGAGATGGAAACTTCTATCAACGTCAACCAGTTAAAAAATGATTTTATTGTAAGCAGACAAGCATTTGAAGAAATTTCACCTTATGGAAAGTACATTCCAGAGTTTCGTGAAAAACAACGAACTGTACGCCAAGCCAAAAGGCAGTTGGATCTAAATGAGGAAGTAGCAGCTTTTCGAATAAGTGAAACAGAATTACAAAAGATACTAGATTCCATTGGAAAACAACTTGCACATACGATTTCGACGGAGATCAAAATCAGTGCAGGTAGTCCATTTTTTGAAAAAAGTGAAGGGTGCGGAGGAAACTGCCATGGACATAGAAAATAAAAAATTTGAACAAACACATCGGCGAGGGTTAGTCGTGTGGGTATATAGTTTAAAACAATTGAAAAATCTTCGCAAATTTGGATTAGTGCATTATGTCTCTCGTAAAATGAAGTATGTGATCATGTATTTAAATGAAGACAACTATGAACAAACGGAAGAAAGGATCAAGAAATTACATTTCGTACGAAATGTCGAACGTTCTTATCGACCAGATATCGAAATGAATTTTGCTGAAAAAATCGGCAAAAAGGCGGACACAAAAGAAGAAGGCTTCGAGATCGAAGAATTAAACACCAAGATCCGCTTAGCTGATCACGTTTTCTAGTAAAGAGAGTCTAGCGTTATAGTTAATAAAATCGACGAAAATGAAGAAAATGTGATAAAAAGATTTTGAATAGTTATAAAAAGTTAAATTAAGAAAAAATAGACTTGAGAATTGACGATTTTAGTCGGAATCAAGTCTATTTTTTTGGTATACTAATAACAGTATGTTTCAAGGAGTGAGTAGATGCGAGTAATTTCAGGAGATTACGGCGGTCGCCGTTTAAAAAGTTTAGCAGGGCCAAATACTCGACCGACGTCTGATAAAGTCAAAGAGTCGATATTCAACATGATCGGTCCTTATTTTAATGGAGAGGTCGTTTTGGATCTTTACTCAGGAAGCGGGGGTCTAGCGATCGAAGCAGTTTCCAGAGGCTGTAGCTACGCAATCTGCGTGGAGAAAAACTATCAAGCACTAAAAATAATCAAAGAAAATATTGAAATCACTAAAGAACCGAACAAATTCAATACAATGAAATTAGATGCTGATAAAGCGATTGAGTCACTGGCGAAAGAAGATCAAAAGATTGATATTCTATTTTTAGATCCACCTTATGCTAAACAAAAAATCGTCGATCAAATTAAACGTATGGAAGAATTGGCTCTTTTTCAGGATGCTGCCTTGATCGTATGCGAAACAGATAAGTCAGTGGAGCTTCCTGAGACAATAGGAAATTTTCAACAAATCAAACAGCAGACCTATGGCATCTCTGCGGTGACCATTTATAGAAAAGAGGAAATATAAATGAGAAGAGCTTTATTTCCAGGGAGTTTCGACCCATTGACTATGGGACATTTAGACACGATCGAACGAGCTGCGAAGTTGTTTGATGAAGTGATCATCGGTATCTTTATCAATACATCAAAAAAAACATTGTTCACGGCTGAGGAACGCTTGGAATTGATCACACAAGCAGTCGCACACTTAGAAAATGTCCGAGTGATCCACCAAGAGACACAGTTGACAGTGACGACGGCAAAAGAACTAGGTATTCAAGCGCTGGTTCGAGGTGTTCGCAGCTTCAAAGATTTTGAATATGAACGTGACATTGCGCAAATGAATCATCATTTGAGTCCTGAATTGGAGACGGTGCTTTTTATGGCAAAACCAGAGTATAGCCATATCAGCTCAAGTATGCTTAAAGAGGTTCTTTATTTTGGTGGGGACGTGAGCACCTATTTACCTACTGTGATCAACGAAGCATTAGCTAGAAAGCGTGAAAGTGATGCAGAATAAGAAATGGTGGAAAACATTATCCGTAATCCTTTTAGGTACGTTATTAGCAGGCTTTGTCATTGTTCCTTTACCCTATTATGTGGAGGCTCCAGGTGCCACAATTGATCTTAAAGATATGATCACAGTCAATGATCAAGAAGATAAAGAATCAGGCTCTTTCTCTCTCACTTCTGTAGGAATCAGAAGAGCAACAGGATTTGGTGTCGTCTCCGCACTGCTGTCAGATTTCAAAGATGTTATCAGTGAAGAAGAGTTGACTGGTGGAGCGACAAATGAAGAATATAATCAGATGCAAAAATATTATATGGAATCCTCACAAAATGCCGCCATCGAGCAAGCCTTGAAACTAGCGAATATTCCGTATACGATGGAATTCAAAGGTGTCTATGTCATGGGCGTCGAAAAAAATTCGAGTTTTTACAAGAAACTATCTGTTGGCGATACAGTCACGAAAGTAGATGGGATGAGTTTCAAGAGTGCGGAAGAATTTATGAAGTACGTGAAAGGACAGGAAGTAGGACAGGTTGTCACAATCACCTTCATCCACAATGGCAAAGAAGAAGAAGCTTCAGGTAAACTGATCGAGTTATCGACAGATAAAAAACCAGGAATCGGGATCACGTTGACCGACCATACAGAAATCGCCACAGACACAGAAGTGGCAATCAATTCTGGTTCAATCGGTGGCCCTTCAGCAGGCTTGATGTTTACTTTGGAGATCTATGAACAGTTGACCCATAAAAACATCCGTAAAGGGAAAAAAATAGCCGGTACAGGGACAATCAATAGTGCAGGTGAAGTGGGACGAATCGGTGGAATCGATAAAAAAGTGGCAAGTGCAGACGAAGCAGGAATGAATATCTTTTTTGCGCCAGATGATACGATTTCTGAGGAAGTGAAAAAAGAAAATCCAGATATCAAAACGAACTATGAAGAAGCCAAAGCTGCGGCTAAAAAACTCAATACATCGATGAAGATCGTTCCGGTCAAAACAGTGCAAGATGCCTTAGAGTATCTTGAGAACATGAAATAAACGGTTTATCGACTTGTATGTTTTGTACTCATATTTTAAAGCGAGGTCTAGACATGTTTAGCATCAACTAATAATGCGCCATCCACGAAAATTGTTTTTTAAATTTTTGTGAGTGGCGCATTATTTTTCGAAGAGTTTCTATCTGTTCCCGCCGTTTATTCGGTTTAGGTGGTACGAAAGGGCTCATGTCCCCTCTTTTTCTTTTTTTTCAATAATTACAAAAAAACGTTTTGTTATTTTGTAGGTAATTTTAAGTAAGTTTGCTACTATATAAAAAAGAGTTAGAAAGGGGCAAGATAAATATGGAACAACCAAGCAATCGAGAATCATCATTCGATATCGGAGAATATTACTCCGAAAAAAAGTATAAAAAAAATTTTGGGCATTTGCGGAAAACAGCAGACTTTAAACGTGTATTGATTGATTTTGACAAACAATTGGAAGAAACGAAAGACCAACTGTCAAAACATCGAAACGGTGTGTTGTGGACCAGGCGCTTACTTGCAGATTTTCGACAGAAGAAGTTGAGTAAAACGGATAGAGTTTTCAATTTTATTCTTAGGCGTAAGAATAAAGAGCCTAAAAAATATGAGAATACACTAAAGGATTTGAATAGTAAATATTTTAAATCAGAATATATTCAATCGATTGTTGCTAAAGATGTATGGATTGATTCAAAAGAAATCGTTGATGAAATCGAGCGCTTAGCTTCAAGAGCGAAATCTATCCCTACGGCTCGCGGGTTGGAACTAAGGGAACAGTTTCGAGCACAATCTTCGGAGCAAAAAAAACGGCGTCAACCTGAAACAGAAGATGAATTACACTACAGTACCCTTTCTTTCCTAGAGGAAGGTGGAGAAAGCGAGAAGTCTCGCAAGATAATTATCCATGGAAAAGATGACTCCGTTATTTACGCAGTAATCCGACGAGCGAACAATGGGGAGAAAGTTTCATCGTATATAGAAGTTTCCCATAATGAAGAGGAACGAATCGAACGACCTATAACTGGACACCACAGAAATTCTTCTGTTCATGGCGAGGGAGCATTTACTGGTCATCATGAGCAACAAAGCAAACAACCAAGACGGTTATCACCAATTTCAGAGTTGCAAGAAAATAATGGAAGAAAAAATTCATTGAAAGATGAGGTTGAACGACGTGATTCGAAACCTCGAGAAGTAAAATCTGCGATCAATCAAGGACTTATTTCGTCAAAAAACTTATCTGTAGAAGGTGCTGTGCAATCGGTGAAACAACGAATCTTGGAAATAGAGAACAGATCTGGGAAGTCCGACCGTATGGTTTTTAATAGTCATAATGACTCAGGCAAACGTTCATTTGGCATGACCAAACAAGCAGCAATGAGTAAGTCAGGGGAAAATCGACGACCAGCTCCGCCTTCTCCAAGTTTGAAGCCGAAACCAAGGATAGAACCAACTAAATAAACCGTGGATATAAAAATAAAAGAAATCATCATTTGAGGCGTATCTAATAGTGAAGGAACATCGAAGTATAGATGTTTTTTCACTATTTTTTAGAAAGGAAAATGAAATAGCAAAGAATACCAATGAAGAAAATAGTTCAAGAAATCTTTGATTCGCCAAAACGTTTCATTCTATTTTTTATATGCAGTGTATCAGTTAGTATGATAGTAGGAGTGGTCTTATACCGTCAGATCGGTCCAACTAAGATCAATGAAGCTAGTAACGTACCGTTGCTAACTGCTACAAGCTCGGATAGTTACCAAAAGACTGCGACAACCGGAACAACGACAAACGACCCAATTATGTATGTAGACGTGAAAGGCAATGTCCATCGGCCAGGAATATACGCATTTACCGACGAGGAACGTGTATTTGATATCATTGAAAAAGCAGGAGGATTGACTGCACACGCTGATGAAAAACAAATCAATTTTGCTGCAAAAGTTTCGGACCAACAAGTGCTATATATTCCCCAAGTTGGCGAAGAGATGCCTCAGTTAGTTGAGGAAGTAAAGGAAAAAGAACAGCCAGAGGAAAAGAAAGTCAATCTTAATACTGCCAGCCTTGCTGAATTACAGGAGCTTCCAGGAATCGGGGCAATGAAAGCACAAGAGATCATCAATTATCGCGAAACCAACGGTTCCTTCCAAACAATTGAAAGTTTGAAAGAAATATCGGGATTTGGCGAAAAGACAGTTGAAAAACTGAAAAACTTCGTTACAATTATAGAATAAACCAATGAGGAGACAAATTATGAGAAATGAACGAATTCCTTGGGATCAGTATTTTATGGCACAAGCCGTGTTATTATCATTAAGAAGTACATGTACACGATTAGAAGTAGGTGCCACATTAGTTAGAGAGAAACGAATCATTGCGGGTGGTTATAACGGCGCAGTGAGTGGGGATGTTCATTGTATCGACGAAGGTTGCTATGTCGTGAATGGTCACTGTTTACGAACGATCCATGCAGAAATGAATGCGTTACTCCAATGTGCAAAACTTGGAGTTCCTACAGAAGGGTCAGAGATCTATGTCACCCATTTTCCATGTTTGGCATGTACAAAAGCATTGCTTCAAGCAGGAATCAGGAAAATCCACTACTTGCATGATTATCGCAATGACCCTTATGCACAGTCATTGATTACCCAATTAGGTGCATCCGTCCATCAAGTCAATTTAGATATGAAATATTTTGCTAAACTTCAACAAGAGTCAACAGGAGAACTTGATTAAACAATTTGGCGAACAAGTTCGTAATTACTTGATTTTACCAGCAATGTCTTCGGTCATTTTATGTTTCGTTTACTATAAGGAGCATGATCTTTCTCGCTTGATCGTTGCTGGTCTTTTTCTTCTGGTCCTATTCAAACACAAGCAAGCCGTGATCTATCTTTGTTGTTTTTGCAGTCTGACAGTCTGGTTGGCTTGTCTTCGTTCAGAGGTTCCCTCGATTGATCACACAAAAACAACTGAAGAGTTTCTATTGATGACCGATACAATTCAACGGAATGGCGACTGGTTGATTGTAGAGGCGTGAAGAATCCCAACGAAACAAAAAGTACAGCTAAGTTATCAAGCCAAAACAAAAGCAGAAGCACAACAATGGGAAGACTTTCGCGGTTATCCGATTGAACTTCGAGTAACTGGCAGTTATCAGAAACCTGAATCCCTGCGTAATCGTTATGCATTTGATGCGGTCAAATATCTGAAGGGATCACGAACCAGTGGTCAGTTTCATGGAACTGATTTTCAAGTCCTGCCTTCAACAATGGGAGGGGTGACTCTATTTCGTGACCTCCGTGGCAAAGCAATCAATTATGTAAAAAAACGCTATCCTGAAAAAATAGGGATGTATATCAACGCGTTACTTTACGGTTATCGTGATGCTTCTTTTCGCGAATCCGAATCAATTTTTAAAGCCACTGGGTTACTGCATCTATTCGCAGTTTCTGGGATGCATGTCCACTATTATTTAGGATTTTTGTATTATCTTTTTCGACGAAGTGGCTGTCTTTTGTCTATTACGATTCTTCCACTGACATTGCTTACAGTGGGGTATATCCTATTAGCTGGAGGCTCATTTTCTGTGGTTAGAGCAGGGAGCTTATTTATGTTGAAGCTTATACTTAAATTGGCAGCAATCAAACTATCTACGCTTGATTGCTTTTCTTTGAATCTATGGTTGCTTTTATTGTTCGATCCATTAATCCTGCTTCAAATGGGCGCGCAATTAAGTATATGGATGAGTTTATTGTTTTTGACATTTTCTCACTCATCAAAAGGTTGGAACAATCGTTTATTCTATTTATTCCAAACAAGTGCAATCCAATTACCTTTAAGTGCTTGGTATTTCTATGAGTGGTCGTTTTTAGGTGGCCTATTCACGACACTTGGTATTCCATTATTCCAATACGTCCTTCTTCCAGGGGTGATCATTCTCTTTTTAGCAGGCAACATCCTTCCGCAGTCCTTATTAGAAATCCTCGAATCGTGTTTGATTCTCTTTGAAGACTTCCTCTCTTGTTTTGATTTCTCCACACTGACGATCGGGCAACCCGCTTTTTATTTCGTTTTATTGAGTATTGTCGTCCTCTTACTTTTGTTTGAGAGCGTAACGATTCCGCCATGGAAAAAAATCATTTATTCATTATCACTCCTCCTCAGTTATTTCTTGATACCATTACTTGATGCCTCGACTACGATCACCTTTATCGATGTCGGACAAGGCGACAGTATCCTACTAAAAAGTCCGATGAAACAAGAAGTGATTTTAATCGATACTGGGGGCAGATTAAATGTTGAAACAGAAGCGTGGCAGCAACGTATTACTCGTCCTTATGCAGAAAATAATATCGTTCCGTATTTAAAAGGACAAGGGATCACCACGATCACAAAACTATTTCTCACACATAATGACACTGATCATATCGGAGAATTAGAGACACTCTCGTCACATTTCACCATTGAAAAGATATATATTGGTTGGGGCGCTGCCAAAGAGCCAAAGTTTCGCGAACGATTGATAAAAATTAGTCAGTTAGGAACCAAGATCATAGAAGTCAGGCAAGGAGATCGAATATCTGCTTGCTTTGACTTGTACGTTTTGATGCCAAGTAAAGAAGGGCAAGGAAAAAATGAAGATTCAGTGGTTCTCTGGTTCGCATATAAGAAGCAGCGCTTTTTATTACTGGGGGATTTGGATCAAGAAGGGGAACTCGACCTGTTGAATGCTTACCCAACATTAAGGGCGGAGGTCGTGAAACTAGGACATCATGGGAGTCGTAGTTCGAGTCATCCTATGTTTTTGGCTGCTTTACAACCGAAGATGGGGATTTTATCTAACGGGCTTGACAATCGCTATGGCCATCCACATCCTGAAGTCCTTGAAACGTTAGAAAGCTTAGAGAGTGCAGTTTATCGAACAGATAAAAATGGAGCGATCACTTTTTATTGGCATCCTATTTGGACAAAAAATGGCCGACTTCATAAAATGATAGACTAGTAATTTTTGTTTTCTCGTGATAGGATAAATTGGAAAGTGGTGAGAGATGTGAGTATCCAAGTTGAACTACAAAAAATTCGTAAAGAAAAGCTCGCACCTTGTTATCTCGTTTTAGGAACTGAGAAGTTTTTACAAGACCAAGTGCGTACAGAAATCCTCAAGAAAATACAAATATCAGGAGAAGATGACCTTAATTTTCTGCGATTTGATATGACTCAAGCAACGATCGATGACGTAATCGCTGAAGCAGAAACCTTACCGTTTTTCGGTGATCAACGGGTGGTTTTTGTCGAAAACCCTTATTTTTTGACGGGTGAAAAAAACAGCAACAGTATCGAACAAAACACAGATCTTTTAGTAGACTATTTAAAAGAACCGCTTGAATCAACCGTACTCGTTTTTTTTGCGCCTTATGAAAAATTAGATGAACGAAAAAAAGTCACGAAACAATTGAAGAAAACGGCGATATCGATCAATGTTCAGCAATTGAATGAAAAAGAAGTGCGACAGTATTTATTGAATACATTAGAAAATACACCGCTTACTCTAGATCGTAAAGCAATTGACCTTTTTTTACGATTGACTGATTTAGACTTATCAAAAATGATGGCAGAATTAGATAAATTGATGTTATATGGACAGAATCAATCAGCAATCTCTGCGAAAGAAATCGAACAATTAGTGCCTAAGACATTGGAACATAATATCTTTGACATGACACAATATATGCTTTCTGGAGATACGGAACATACCCTGCGATTATTTGAAGATTTAGTCACACAAGGGGAAGAGATCATCAAGATCAATGCGATCCTACTCTCCCAACTACGATTGTATCTCCAAACGAAATTTTTAGTCAAAATCGGGTACCAACAAGCAAACATTGCGGAAACTTTGAAAATCCATCCCTATCGGGTAAAATTGGCAATGCAAGAAGTTAGGAAGTTCGATGAACGAACATTAGTCCAATTGTTCGACCAATTAGTCGAGATGGACTATCAAGTAAAAAGTGGACAGATCGAAAAGAAATTGAGTTTCCAATTATTTGTGTTTCAGGCAGCTGAAAGATTAAATAATAAATAAAAACAATAGCAACACAAATACACACAGTTCGGTTGATCATCAAAGGGATCAGCCAAACTGTGTGTATTTGTGTATAGAAAAAGGAAATAAAAAAACCGGCCGTGGCCGATTTCCTTATTTAGCGATTTTTTTGCTTAAACGAGATTTGTCGCGGTTTGCTTTGTTTTTGTGGATAAGACCTTTAGTTTCAGCCATATCGATCGCTTTAACAGCGTCTTTATATAACGCATCTACGTTGTCAGCACCTGAAGCTACAGCATCCTCAAATTTTTTGATTGCAGTACGCATAGCACTAGTTTGAGATGAATTTTTTACATTCGCGTTTTCGCTTGTGCGAACACGTTTGATTGCAGATTCAATGTTTGGCATTTGTTTCACCTCCGATAAGTAAAGTTCTTACGCGTGTTACCGCATAATTCAACATTCATTATTATACCTAATGCGAGCGCGCATTGCAATATCAACATGACAAGTTTTTTTCCTTAACACGTAATAAATATCAGAGAGCGTGGATTTATGAGTGGCAGAAAAACAAAAAAACAAAAGAAAAAGCGCTGTTGTGGGAGACAACGAGCGCTTAACCAAACGTGGTTTAATTTATCTTGGTAAATAAATAATTGAATGGGATGTTTGGTACTGAAATAGTATATAACAAAGTCAACCGTTTGCAAAGTTTTTTTTGAAAAGGGATACGATTGCTTCAAATCAATGAATCATAACGTTAACATAGTTTAGTTATTTTATAACTAATTAGAATGCATGAAAAGGAGCTATTCGGGTGTTCCAATGATTTTGATGTATTCATCGATGTTTTTGATCATCATTCGTTTGATGACTAATTGATTTCGACGATTCCATTTTCCGCTAACTTCCAATACATATTTGTTTAAAGGTAAACGTAAAACATATTTTGCCAAGTAGCGATCTTTAATTAGACAATTGATTACCCGATCTTCAAGTTGGAGATTCAAACCAGTCAACATCATTGGTTGTTCTTGTAAAACATACGTATCAATCAAAAGACCTTCAAAAGTTTCCACGAGCGTCTTCCTTTCTTCTAAATCAAACATTTCGCACTTTTTTTAAAATTTCCTGCATAAAAGAGGTGCACTTACACTTAGTATAACAAAAAAGAAGCACCAAGCCAAAAAAAAGCCGAAAGAACTTGAATAATCCCAAGATCTTTCAAGTTTTTCGCCTTTTTTTATAGATATTTAAAAAAATAGTTACGTATATTAAAAATTGGCATCAAAGACGTTTTGGATTAAATCAGGAAATAGTAAGTAGGTCAATCCAATAATCAATAGAACAGCCAATAAAAACCATCCAACAGTCCCAAAGAAATATTTTAGTTTTTGCATATGCGATCACCTCAAAACTAGTATACCACGAACAAAAAAATTATCCTTTTCTCAACCACTAGATGCATCATTATTTATTAAAAGAAAACAATTGGAGAATGCAATAGGCGATTCCAGAAGCAATCACAGGGCCCGCTGCGATTCCTTTTAAGAACACAACGCCTAAGATCGTTCCAAAAACTAAAGCCACAGTGATTTGTGGATCTGTCGCAATCAAGCCAACGCCTTTAGACGACAATACAGCAACTAAGCCACCACAGAAGATCGCTACCCAACCCATAGGTGATTTGAACGCATCAAGCAAATCTTTTAAACCAATATCACCTGTAGCAATAGGCACTAAAATCGCCGCAGTAATGATCGTCACGCCAATATTGATTCCTTTCCCTTGGAGCCATGTCAAAAAATCTTTTGATGCAGGAATAAACTTAACAAGTAAAATAAAACCAGTCGCTAACATCAGACTTTGATTTTTAGCAAGGACGGCTACCAGCATGATCAACCCAAGAAATAACCAACTTTCCATCAAAAAACCTCACTTTCTAATTATTCATCATACCATTTTTTTAATACGATGCAAAAGAGTCATTAGCAAAATATTTGATCGAACATAGAAGGAACAAAAGGGTGCGAAGAATTAGACGAAAAGGCAAAATGAGAAAAATACCTACGTTGATGATGTCAAAACATGTTTTTATGAGGTGAAGAATAGAGTGTCTGATTTATCATGTATACTTGATGTGAAAAAGTAACAGATCAAAAATATATAAAAAAGAAAGGGTGAATGTTTGTGAGAGTCAGTTGAAATGGCGTAATTAAATAAGAGGAGATGGGAAAAAGAGAAGAAGATTATGTGGCATGTCATTCCATACACTGATTGATCAATTAAACATACATAAAAGCTGTGACGTACTGCTTACAACAAAATTATGATAGACATAATAAAAAAGGAGGTCATTTATGAAGCGAAAACCGATCAAGAAGCGCCAAATCGTACTGATCATCACTGGCATATGCCTATTATGGATTGGAGGAACAATGTATATGGACCATTTGAAGTTAGAAGAAGAAATGATTCGAGTTGTGAATAGTGAAGAAGCAAAAATCGTTTTGGAGAAAACATTGAAAAATCTGGACTCTAAGGCGTTGACATCTGAAGGAGTGATAAAAAACTATAAAATTGATTATAAAAATATCAAGAGAAATCCAATGGGTGGGATTAGTGTACCTCTAATTATAAATGATAATAATAAGTTACTTGTTTTTAATCTACTAGATCGAAATCAGATAAACGGGGAGCTAAGTAAGCTAAAAAATAATATTGTGCGTACTACTTCTGACCTATATGAATTACTAAAAGAAGGAGGGGAAGATAGTGAAGAATACTGAAAAAGAAAAGGTTGGAATAGCCAAGCAACAATATGAAACTTTGCGCTTAAAAGAGCCTTTCTTTAAAAATGAGGATAAAGAGTTCATCGGTTACGTCTCCCACATCAACAGCAAAATCACCGGCGAACAATCATTTATCATTACCGACAAATATGTTCCCTTATCAGCATCTCTTAGCGAAAGGGAAAGCGTAAAAGAAGTCATGGTTTTATATCGTGGTTCGTCGTTTGATTCTTCATTAGATACCAAATTAGATTGGCAGTACAATAATATTTTTACAGCTTTTCAGGTGATCAATGGTGGTGAGGCAGCAGCGATGCCTCAGCTTCAATCTTCTGCGACAACACTACAACAAACATTGGAAGCTTATCCAAATGCTGAATTTTATGTATATGGTCATTCTTTAGGATCAATGAATGCGCAATATGCGTTAGCGAGTATTTCTTCAAGTGATGCGGATCGTGTTTATGGCTATGTGTATCAGGGACCGAATATCTATGAGGTATTAACGTCTGAGCAAAAACGGCAAGCGGATTATTTGACCGCAGAGTATCGTCTTTTGAATTACATTGACTCAAAAGACTTAGTTGCGATTGGATATGGGGGAGGCAAAAAGGCAGTTGGGCAGATCGTTTATCCACTATCTGAACGGCTGGGCTTGAGGCGCACGATCGATCAACATATGTGGGGAGGTTACCAATTTGAGGAAGATGGTTCTTTATTAACAACGAATAGCAGTGGCACTGTATTAGCTGAGTATCAAAGACGATTGAAAAAAAGATCAATTGCTAGTATTAAAAGTGAATGGAGCGGACAAACATGGGGAATTTCGGCAGCTAAAGAAGTTTACCTGGATGCAGTTCAAGCGAAAAGCATTGTTTCAGGAATGAAGACAGCGATTGATGAAAAAATCACTGAACTGATGACGGTCTATCAAACAGGCATCGATCAGGCGAATCAACTGTGGCAAGATACAATCGCTAATGCGCGTTCATATGGAAGCAATCTTACATAAATGGAACAAATAGAAGCGTTAGAGCGAGGAGGGGTGACTCGACAACACGTACTAATCGAACCAGTCACTGACTATGAAGCGGCGTTGAATCAACTTCGCTCGATCAAATCAAGTTACGAAGATCTGATCTACCCAATCAATCAGACGATTGATCAGCAAATACAATTGGATAGTGAATTAGCGAGCCAATTCAAGAAAGGAACATTTTAGTGATGGCTAATAATGAGTCGAAAGAAATGAAAAAAATCGAAGAAGATTATTGGCGCAAGAAAGATGAATTAGAGAATAAAATAGCGGATCTTGAAGCAGAAAAACGTTCATTTACACGCTACTTAGATCAATTAGGAGAAAAAATCCCGCTGACTCAACGAATATTTTCAGACGGAGGAACTATCGATCCTCGTATCGCGTATCGCTTGATCAATGATGCAAGCGAAGAAGGGCAATATCTTGTACGTAAAGCATTACATAGGATTGAAGACGAATTAGCAGAAAATCAGCAAAACTATCAGTCAGCTAAATTAAATCATAAAAATTAATCAATGGAAGGGAAAGAGAGCAATGTTTGATGAGCAAATAAGGGGACTAGAAAAAGCATTGATTTCTTGGTTTATTGCTAGTCATAGCCGTGCCAGTTCAGATACAAAGAAGAAGACGATCCAAGTCACGCGAGAACTCACAAACCAAGAATTAAAAGATAGGATAAAACAGTATACCGATCGCTTAACTGATGCGGCAAAAGGAGAATGGGTCGATAAGGCAACGAACGTGGTCAAAGACATAACAAAAGCTTTTAGTTAGAAAACAGAAAAATCTCTGGAACATCCATCCTCTCGCACTACCTAAACTGAGTAAACGCTGGGAACAAAAGTAACCTCTTCGAAAAATAAGGCGCAATCCATAAAAATCTGAAAAACAATTTTCGTGGATTGCGCCTTATTTCTTGAGGCTAAACAATTCTGCCCCGACCGCGATTGAGAAGTTATTTACGTTTCAATCTTTCAAGAAAATAGTCTTCTAATACACCGCCTAGTACAAAGATGAGCCAAGAGTAAGCCCAGCTTCGGGTCATAAAGGACCAAACCATGTAAACGATGAAGATGCCCGGCCAGTATAAACGTTCAAATAAACGAATCGCTTTTGCTGAGTCTCCGTACATGTGTTGAGATGCTCGTGGTCCTGGCTCATCTTCATCTGAGATAAAGAACGTGCCTTCAGCGACTTTTGAAAACCAAGTGTAGATGATGCTGACGTAGACGATAAAGAAGACGCCGAGTGCCACGGAAGCAAAGAAAAGTAATAAAGCGAATCCAATCGGTAAGCCAAAGGCTCTATTCGTCAAGATAGGTGTGACCGAAAGGATACATAAAATGATACCGAAAACTAGTCCTACTCGAAAACTTTTCGCATAGGCTTCTGTTTGTTGTCTTGCTTCGATTTTTACTTGTTGTGAATAGGGTCGATCATTTAGTTTCTTCTTACTAGCTGAATAGCTCAAACTTGTAGTAATAATCAAACCAACGCCTAAAGCGACCAGAAGAAACATTGCCAGAAAACCGATGATCTCGCTAATACCATTAGCAAAAAATAAGAGCATTCCTACAGCTAAGATACAACTAGCAATTCCTGTTGAAAGAAAAAGGGAGAAACGACGGACTTGGTTCCAAAATGAAATCACTTCATCGAGTTCAATCTCGTTTTCCCAGACTTCTTCGTCAAAAGAGAACCGAGAAAGTTCCAATTCTTGGAGGATCTCATCAATAGAACCAAATTCACTGATGACTGCACCAATGGCTTCATGCTCTGATTTTCCTTCTTCTAATAATCCGTGATACTGATCTTCCATGATTGCCAATAGGTCTTCTTTGGCTTTTTTTGTTTCAGGTGTATTCGGTACATTTAAAAATAAACTATCTAGATAATCCTTAATGGTTTTCATGTTTCTCCTCCTTGTAGAAAACGGTCAACAACGATTTTTGTTTGCTGCCACTCGTCTTTTTTTTCTTCTAATAATTTCTTCCCAGCACTACTGATTCGGTAATACGTTCGTTTCTTGCCATGGGTGACTTCGCCAGGATAAGAAAGGATCAGCCCTTGCTTTTCTAGGCGTGTAAACGCGGAGTATAAGGTTGTTTCCTTGATGATATACATTGAATCAGTTCCCTCGCGAATCTGTTTAGAGATTTCGTACCCGTAGGAATCTTCTTTGGAAAGAATCGATAAGATGATGGCATCATTATACCCACGAATTGCATCACTTGATATCACTCGATCGCCTCCTTTATAATTACTACATCTGTCGTAATAATTATAAAACAATTACTACGACAGGTAAAGTAAATAAAATGAATTACTTAGAATTCAGTCTTAGGTCTGAGTCTTTTTGGTAGAAATCGATCAGTAGAGACAATACATGTAGAAATGTAGCAATGTTCAGTCTAGATGTTTATTTCTTTTAGTCTCATTTGAGCTTTTATGAGTGATTTGGTACAATTGATATAAATATAATGAAAAGGAGGGACATATTTAATGGGCAGCTTGACTAAAATAACAGAAACAGATAATTATTCTAGATATCATATTAGCTTTAGTCATGCAATTATTTTTGTATTTTCTATCCAAGGCATCAGTGCGCTTAAAAATAGAAAAACCAATCAAAAATAAATGACCATTCAATATGTTTATTCCATTTTTAGCTAAGTACCAGATAAATGAAATAACAACAGGTCATGAATTTCTTCATGGCTTTTTTGATTGGTCTTAAGGAGCGAGAAATTGTATATTCAAGCGAATAAGATCAGTAAAAATTATAGTGGTGTACCTCTTTTTGAAAATTTGAGTTGCACACTCAATATGCAAGACAAAATCGGATTGATCGGACAAAATGGAACTGGGAAAACAACTTTTCTTCAAATGTTGATCGGATCTGAAGGTGTTGATGAAGGGACAGTTAGTAGGAAAAAAGGGCTGTCGATTGGTTATATTCCACAGAAAATTGAAAATGGCTCAATCGCTACTTTTGACTATGTGTATCAAAGCTTCAAAGACATCCAAGAATTGCAAACACAACTCAATTACTATGAAGAAAAAATGTGTATCGCAACGGAAGATCTGGACCATATCATGAAAGTATATGGCGACTTGCAGCAACGATTTGAGACGATGGGCGGATATGGATTAGAAGATCGGATCACGAGTGTTTTGAAAGGATTAGACCTTGCAGAACAAATTGAAACACCGCTCGGTCAATTAAGCGGAGGCGAACGTATTCGAGTAGAATTAGCCAAAGTATTATTACAAGAAAATGATGTCCTTCTATTAGATGAGCCAACCAATCATCTTGATCTCGACTCCGTACAATGGTTAGAAGAATATCTGAGATTGACAAATTGTGCGTTCCTCGTGATTTCCCATGATCGTGCGTTCCTTGACAATGTAGTCAAAAAAATCATGGAGATCGAGGACGGTCAGATAATCGAATATTCGGGAAATTATAGTCGTTACATGACGTTGAAAAAACAACGGATACAGGAACTTCAAAAAAATCATGAACTTCAGCAAAAAGAAATCAAACGATTGAAAGGAATGATACGACGCTATCGCCAATGGGGGAATGAAGGAGACAACGAAGCATTCTTTAAAAAAGCAAAAGAAATCGAGCGTAGATTAGAAAAAATGATACTGATAAATGCGCCTAAGGTCCCCCGCAAAAAACTAACTACAATCAGTCAAGATGATCTGTCGGGGAAAGAAGTGTGGGTTGCCAAAAATATAAAGAAAACAGTAGGTAAAAAATATTTGTTTTCAGATAGTTCGTTTAAGGTCTATCGTGGTGAGCGGATCGCCATATTAGGTAAGAATGGTTCTGGGAAATCAACGCTATTAAAAGTAGTGATGGGGGAAATAGGAGTAGATGAAGGGGCCATTAAAACTGGCGCAAGTTTGTCAATTGGCTATTTACCTCAACACTTAACGTTTGATCAACCAGAACAACGGATATTGAATTATGTTAAATACCTGATACTTGATGAACAGAAAGCACGACAAGTATTAGCGAATTTTGGATTCTTCAGTGGGGATGTTGCTAAAAGGATCAAAGATCTTTCTGGCGGAGAACAAGTAAGGCTGTACCTCTTGAAACTGTTCCAAAAGAAAATCAATGTATTGATCCTAGATGAACCAACCAATCACTTGGATATCTATGTAAGAGAAGAAGTCGAAGAATTATTGTCTACATTTACCGGTACCATTTTAGCAGTTACTCATGATCGCTATTTCTTGCGAAAGAATTTCGATCAGATCTTATTAGTGAAAGATAAAAAAATCGAAAAGTTGTTGTATGAGGATCATTCATTTTAGCTCAAAAAAGTATATAAAAAATAGTAGTAAGCTCAGCGATGCGTGAGCTTACTACTATTTTGTTTTGTTGTTGCGCTTACCAATCATTAAGCTGGTTTGCGATGAGCATATCAAATTACATTGCGATGAACCAGTAACCGATCAAGATGATCCCTAGAATGATACGATACCAGCCAAAAACAGTAAAGTCATTACGTTTCAAGTAGTTGATCAAGAACTTGATCGCAAAAATCGAAACGATGAATGAAACCACAGTACCTACTAAAAGAATAACTGTTTCTTCCATTTGGAAGCTGTTGCCATCAGCAAGGTATTTCACGATCTTTAATCCACTGGCACCAAACATCACTGGAATGCCAAGGAAAAATGAGAACTCAGTGGCAACGAAGCGGGAAGCACCAATCAGGATTGCTCCAAGGATCGTAGCGCCGGAGCGTGAAGTCCCTGGTATCAAAGCCAAGACTTGGAAAGCCCCAATCAGAATCGCTGCTTGGAAAGTCAAATCATTCAGGTTTGACCAACGAGGTGTTTTATTTTTGTTTCGCTTTTCAACAATGATGAAACCGATACCGTAAACGATCAAGGCGATCGCTACTGGTAAAAATTTATAAAAATGGGCATCTAACCAATCGTCCAATAATAAACCAATAATAGCTGCTGGCACACAAGCAACAAGTACTTTTGACCATAAAACCCACGTATCTTTTTTCTCGTTCGAGGATTTGCTAGGAGCAAAAGGGTTCAACTTGTGGAAATACAAAACAACGACGGCTAAGATCGCTCCTAATTGGATCACGACATTGAACATCGACATGAATTGTGAACTCGCATCAAGCTTGATGAATTCATCTGCTAAGATCAAATGTCCTGTACTACTGATTGGCAGCCACTCTGTGATTCCTTCAATGATTCCTAGAATCGCTGCTTTTATGATATTTGCAAAAAACATAAATTCCTTCCTTCCCAATTAAAATACAACATTTAGTATACCGTTCTTTGTTTCCAAAGCCAAATTGTTTCTTTGAGATTCATACAAAAATAAAGGACTTCAAAAAAAGTACACTGAAATCAAAAGACTTCAATGTACTTATTCAATGACTCATCACATAAATGATTCTCTTGTCTGTTGTTTTCCTTGTTCGATATAACTGGTATCGTTGACACTTTCAATTGAAAAACGACCATTTTTATAGGTTACTTTTGTGACACTACCATTTAACAATCCAGCACGAACTGGTTGAGAAGGATCGATCAAGCTAAGAAGAAAAGCAATCGTTAGGCCGTGGGAGACGACTAAAACATTGCCACCATTGTTCTTCTCACACTGATGGGCGATATCTTCAAAACCTGACCAGACACGTTCTTTTAATTCGGCATAAGGTTGCGCCCAGCCAGCAGTATCCGTCTCATAGATGGCATTAGCGATTTGTTCAAAGGTCACATCTGTGGTGAACATCTCATCGTATGTTTGAAAATTTAGTACACGAGGAATGACACCCCACATCTCCATATCGTAGCCACCTTCTAGCGAACCAAAACACCATTCACGAATCCGTTTATCAATAAAGTAAGGAATTTCTTTCCCTTTTGTATGTTCGCTTAAAACGATCCGTGCCGTTTCGATTGCTCGGCCACTGTCGCTTGAATAGGCGTAAGAAAAATCGATATCTTTTAGACCTTTACCTAAAAAATGGATACCTTCTTGTCCTTGTTTCGTCAATGGTGTGTCACACCAGCCTTGCACACGTTCAATCGTATTGAACATTGTTTTACCATGACGGACGATATACAGGGTTGTCTCACTCATGTTGAACGACCTCCTAAGTTTGATTAAGCGTTAAAAAATGGGTTTGTTTTTTTCTCGTGTTCAATCGTTGTTGGTTCTCCATGGCCAGGATAGACCACAAATTCATTTGGTAGAACAAAAAGCTGTGTCGTGATGCTATAGAGTAACTGCTCTAAATTACCGGTGTAGAGATCGGTGCGACCGATACTCCCTTTAAAGAGTGCGTCTCCAGATATCACGAAGTCATCGAAAATAAAGCTAACACTACCGGCTGAATGACCAGGTGTTGGAACGACTTCAAATGACATATTCCCAAGACGGTATTGTTTCATTTCAAATTCATATTCCGCAGGAGAAACAATGATATTATCCATATCATCATGGCGACCAAGTCCTGAGAGATTCAAGATGGGATCTCCAAGCCATTCTTGTTCTAATGGACTGACATAGACAGGGATGTCATAGGTATTTTTCAATGCTTCGACAGCGCCAATGTGGTCGTAATGCGTATGAGTCAATAAGATAGCGACAGGTTGTTGCTGGGTCTTCTTGATTTGTTCTTGGATCATTTCAGCGTCAGCTCCTGGATCAATGATCAGAAGCGCTTCGTCGTTGTAGACAAGGTAACAGTTTTCCTCGATTGTTCCAGTTTTTAATTGTAAAACATGCATAAAAGGAAACCTCCAACTTTTAAAAATTCTTTCTTCTATCGTTCGATATAAGTATAACGCAAATATGGATCAGAAACAAAAGTGTCTACTTTTATAACATCAGTTATCTGAATTGTCAGATTATATGAAAAGTGTTTAAAAATTTTAAACGGAAGAATAGAAAATTTTCATTGATTTTTCATTTACTCTTGTTACATTGAGTGTATCCAAAAATCCAAATTCTATATCCTATATCCCTGCTTATCCGAGCAGGGTGTTTTTGTTTTTTGCGAAACGGTCTATTTTGCGGTACTCTAATACAAGAAGGAGGCGACCATGGTGAAAAAATCTAAAATATCCGTCCGTCACTTAGTCGAGTTCATCTTGCGTCGCGGAAGTATCGATAATCGAAAGAAAAGTAATCATACCGCCTTGGAAGGTGCAAAAATCCACCGCAAGCTCCAAAAAGAAGCAGGCGAAGAGTATCAAAAAGAAGTGTTCTTACAAACCAGTGTACAGCTTGATCCTTATGAACTGATCGTTGAAGGACGAGCAGATGGTATCTTCAAAAAAGATGGTGTGTACCACATCGACGAAATTAAAACGTCGGAACCACGCTTTGAAGATTTAGAACCCGAACAAGTCGAATTGTTTTTTCATCAAGCAAGAGTGTACGCCTATATTTATAGTCAAGAAAACAACTTAGAGGAGATCAACCTCCAGCTAACCTATTATCAAACCACAGAAGAAGTCATCACACGGAAAGTGGAACATCAGACGAGAGAACAACTGGAAGTGTTTTTTAAAAAACTGACCGAGGATTACCAAGAGTGGCTGATTTTTCAGCAAAATTGGCGTACGGTACGTAATGCCTCATTGATGGCACTAAAGTTTCCATACGAAGAGTATCGTAAAGGACAAAGGGAACTGGCAGTTGCTGCCTATAAAACGATCCGGACAAAACAAAAACTGTTCGCGGAAGCTCCCACTGGTACTGGAAAAACGATCTCTACATTATTTCCATCCTTAAAGGCGATCGGAGAAGATGAAGGAGAACGTATTTTTTACTTAACCGCGAAAACCATTACGAGACATGTGGCTGAAGATGCGTTAGCAGCGTTAAAAGATGTTGGGGCTGAGACAAAAAGTGTGACCTTGACAGCTAAAGATAAGATTTGCTTCTTAGATGAGACCACGTGTAATCCAGACCAATGCCCTTATGCCAATGGCTATTATAATCGAATCAACGAGGGGTTATGGGATTTATTAAACCACGAAAACCAGATTACTCGTGAGGTAATTGAGAGATATGCGAAGAAACATACCTTATGCCCATTTGAACTCTCTTTAGATGTCAGTTTATGGTGTGACGTGATCATCGGGGATTACAACTATCTGTTCGACCCAACGGTTTACTTGAGACGATTTTTTGATGAAGAGAAAAATGAAGATCATCTTTTCTTGATCGATGAAGCACACAATTTAGTCAATCGTTCAAGAGAAATGTATTCTGCTGAATTATCTTATGGAAAAGCACGTAAAGTCTATGGAGAGATCCCGAAGGAATTTAAAAAACTACGTCGTCGATGGAATCGTCTTTTAAAAGCTTTTGATCAGATCCAAGAAATTGCTCTTGAAGAAGGATGGAACTATCATCATCAAAAAGCCCCAGCAGATTCATTGATCAACGCAGGGTTTCAACTCGGTGAATTTATTCAAGAATGGTTGGCTGAATATCCTGAACACCCGATGCAAGAGCAAATTTTAGGATTTTATTTTGACTTGAATCATTTTTTAAAAATCAGTGAATTCTATGACGATCACTATGAAACAACTGTAGAGAAAAGTTACCATGATTTGATTGTGAAGCAATTTTGCATCGATCCTAGTTTATTTTTAGAACAATCGTTGAATAAAGGACGGAGTAGTCTTTTGTTTTCTGCGAGTTTTTCACCACTTTCTTATTATCAAGAAACATTAGGGGGCAAAGAGAGTTTAGCGTATCGCTTACCTAGTCCATTCCCAATTGAGAATCAACAAGTACTTATAGCAAGTTATCTTGAAACGACGTATCGCAAAAGAGAGCAGAGTATGCCACGTTTAGTCGAAACGATTCAACGTTTCATTCAAGGGAAGAAGGGCAATTATATGATTTTCTTTCCTTCCTATCAATATTTGGACCAAGTCGCCGAAGTGTTCAAAGAAACTTACCCTTCGACTCGCACACTTATCCAAGGAACCCAGTTGAATGAACAAGAACGAGAAGATTTCTTAGCAGAATTTATAGTCGAACCGCAAGAAACATTAGTAGGCTTTTGTGTACTTGGCGGCATTTTTTCAGAAGGAATCGATCTATGCGGATCACGCTTGATTGGTAGTATGATCGTTGGTGTGGGCTTACCACAAATGAATCATGAGCAAGAGTTGATCAAATCTTACTATGATGAAAAAGAACAACTAGGTTTTGCTTATGCTTACCAGTTACCAGGAATGAATAAAGTATTGCAAGCAGCTGGGCGAGTAATCAGAGATATGGAAGATCAAGGCATTGTGCTTTTAGCAGATCAACGCTTTGTCTCATCAAATTATCGTAAACTTTTCCCGCCACATTGGCACCAAGCAAAAGAAGTTCGAACAGTTGAGGCACTATCACAAACTATCCATCAGTTTTGGCAAGACCACTAAAAAAGGACAAAGCAAAATGCTTGTCCTTTTTTAGTGATATCTCAATAGTACCCATGAACTAACGGTAGTTTGTAAATTGCAATTCGATCGGCAAGTCTAGTTTTCTTAAAAGTGCGATCACAGCTTGTAGATCATCGCGATTTTTACCAGTTACTCGGATCTGGTCTTCTTGGATCTGTGTTTTCACTTTTAGTTTTTCATTTTTGATCGCGGTCGTGATCTTCTTGCCATTATCGCGGTCGATCCCATTGACTAGATCAGCAGATTGGCGTGCTTTACCACCTAAAGCGTGTTCCGTTTCAGAAAAGTGGATATTTTTGATTGGCACATTGCGTTTATTCAATTTTCCAAACAAAACATCTTTGATTTGTTCGATTTTAAATTCATCGTCACTTAGCACAACTAATTTATTTGTATTCTCTAACTTGATCTCAACCGTTGAATCCTTGAAATCGAAACGGTTAGTTAATTCTTTCGTGGTTTGTTGGATTGCATTTTTTACTTCTTCAACAGATACTTCTGAAATGATATCAAAACTTGCATCTTTTGCCATAATGTCCTCCTCGTTCATTCGGTTTTCTTTTATTGTAGCATAGGCTTATTTTTTTTGTGACATCTTTACTAAAATTCTTCTCATTTAAGTAGTCGCTATTTTATTTTCTGGAAGAAACTGTTATTCTTACATTTGGAATAAACTTGAAAAGGAGAGGTGCTTGTGAGCAGATTCATGACTGTCTATCAAAGAAACGAAAATCTTAAGAAAATAGTGGTTATCTTGATGACCGGTTTGTCTGCAGCGGTGGCATTGAATTATTTTTTGATTCCAGCCAACGTCTTTTCTGCAGGAATGAACGGGATTGCCCAAATCATTGCTTCACTATTATCTGAATGGGTCCATATAGATGTCGATACTGGAACGTTTATTTTTCTATTGAATATTCCTGTATTTATACTAGGCTTTTTAAAAGTCGGAAAACGTGCAACTGTACTTAGTTTCATCAACGTTGTTTGTGTGTCAGTCATGACGACAGTTTTACCGACAGGACAGGTAACAGATAATATACTGATGAATGCATTAGTCGGTGGTGTTTTACTTGGCGTCGGTGTCGGTATTTCTCTAAAAATGGGTTTTACGACTGGTGGAATGGACATCATTTCATTGGTTCTTTCTCAAACGACAGGGAAAACCGTAGGAAACTATATGCTGATTTTAAATGGCATTATCGTCGTAGCAGCTGGCTTCCTCTTTAATTGGGAAAGTGCTTTGTATACAATCATCTCGATCTATGCAATGACTCAAGTCATCGATGCGATCCATACGAGTCACCAAAAAGTGACCGCCATGATTGTCACTGTGAAACCAGAAGAAGTGACTGCTGAAATTGCGCAACGCATGGTTCGGGGGATGACTCTCTTACCTTCAGTTGGTGGATATTCAAAACGTGAAGGAAAAATGATCATGATGGTCATCACACGTTACGAAATGTATGATCTTGATCAAATCGTCCATGAGATCGATGAAGATGCGTTCATCAATATTTTACCAACGCATTCCGTTTTTGGTCGCTTTGCCAATGAGAACGAACAAAAAATGTATCGTTCAACAGGGGTTCTTCCTGAAATCAAACATGCATCTAAAAAGGCAAAAAGCAAATAAAAAAGTAATAGGCAAACAAATCTACCTCTTTGTTTGTCACCTTTGAACCGAATAACTGGTGGAAAAAGAAATAAGTTCTTAGGAACTAAGAGGATCTATAAAAAAATTTGAAAAACAATTTGCGTAGCTGTCACCTTAGTTCTTGAGGTGAAAGACTTCTGTCCAGACCTTGCTAGCCAAATGAATATTTACAAACC
Organism: Enterococcus mundtii; assembly: GCF_013394305.1. Lineage (NCBI taxonomy): Bacteria > Bacillati > Bacillota > Bacilli > Lactobacillales > Enterococcaceae > Enterococcus > Enterococcus mundtii. The sequence goes on from NZ_AP019810.1 coordinate 2,928,008, forward strand.
TCTTAAAAAAAGGTATGATAAACAAAAATTGTGAGAAGGAGAATCCGAAGAATGAGTGAACAAAAATGGTCTGCTGAAGAAGTAGATGAAATCAAAGAGCGAATTCTCACCGCGTTAGAAATGGTGATTGACCCAGAACTAGGAATCGATATCGTGAACCTAGGTTTGATCTATGAAATCGAATTTGACCCTGAAAATGGAGATACCGTTGTTAAAATGACTTTGACAACGATGGGCTGTCCGTTAGCTGATATCTTGACTGAATCGATCCATGATGCACTAAAAGAAGTGCCAGAAGTGTCGAAAGCAGAAGTCAAATTAGTCTGGTATCCCGCTTGGACAACCGATAAAATGAGTCGTTATGCACGGATTGCTTTGGGGATTCGTTAAGGATGCGTGTTGATTTAACAGCGTTTCTCACTCTTTTAGTATGTAGTCTAAGCCGATTTTTCGAACTTCGGATACCAGATAAAATGAGGGTATTTTCGATACGGATACCATATCCAATGAGGAATTAAATTCTGAACTCTTTTATTAACTTTTAGAAAAAGTTGATAAGGGAGTTTTTGTTTTGCAAAATTTCGGGTTAGAGGAACTACTAGAAGAAATGTTGTTCAATGAAAAGGCTAGAGGAATTTCACCGAAAACGATAAAGAAGCATCAGAAGTTTTTGAAACTGTTCTTTGAATTTTTGAAAAAAGAGCAGATATACTTTATTGAAGACGTGAAACCAAAAAGCATTCGGCAATTCATGTTGATGAAATTAGAAGAGGGATGTGCTGAAACATATGTGAATAGCCATCTAAGAAGCATCAGAGCGTATTTTAAGTATTGTGTAGATGAAGATTATGTCCGCTACGATAGAAACCCCTGTATGCGTGTTAAGTGGGTCAAAGAGCGAAAGGTAGTTATTCAGACATTTAATGATACGGAAATCAAAGAGATGTTGGGAGTAGCAAAGAAGTTAACTTCCTTTAAACCTCAGAAAATGGATAAGCAACACACTGGCTATCAAACAAAATTCACAAATCAAAGAGATTACTTGCTCTTACTAATTCTTATAGACACAGGACTTAGAATTAATGAGATAATGAACTTAAAAGATGTTCACATTACTAATAAGGAGTTATTCGTTGAAAATGGAAAAGGGAAAAAAGATAGGATTGTTCATTGCTCACCGTTGATTTACAAAGAATATATAAAATATAAGCGAGTAGCAAACAACTTTTTTGAATATAATGAAATAGAGAATATAGACAATTATGTATTTTTGACAAGAGAAGGCAAACAATACAACTATATATTAGCTGAACGAGCAATCATAAAAATTGGGAATCAATGTGAGATTAGAAAGTCAATTCGGGTAAGCCCACACAGTTTTCGGCATTATTTTGCCCAAAAATTGGTTCGGAATGGGACAGATATTTATAGAATTCAAAAACTACTAGGACATGCTTCAATAAAAACGACTGAGGTGTATTTGAGAAGTTTAAATATTGAAGATGAAATTAGTAAAGCGGTCAATTTTTCACCGCTGCAGACGATTTAGTAGTATTATTATTCTATTTTTATTATTAATGTAATGTATAATAGAATGGACAATATGTTAGGAGTGACAGAATGAATATTACTTTTTTATTGGGGAATGGTTTTGACATTCAATGTGGCTTACAAACTTCATATATTAATTTTTATGAATATATTTTGAAGAAAAAGTATTCTATAGAACTGACCCAAGATAGGAATGATAAATTAGTTTCAAAAATTGATAATATGATATATTCGGAGATTTACAAATCTAAGGATAATATCGACACTTGGGCTGATTTGGAGCTTCAATTAGGGATATTTACTAAACGATTAAAGGAAGAAAATCAGGATACAAAACTAGCAGATAAGTTTTTAGATGATTTTGAGGTTTTACGAGAAGATTTAAACGATTATCTTAAAGGCATTCAAATACAAGATGATATTCAAATTAGCGATGATTTTTCAGATATACTATTTACTACTATGGATAAATTTTTTTATAAAGTATTGGAACAAGAATATGATGAAATTAAATTTATGTTAAGTGAAAACACTAATAGTCACTTTAATTATCGCTTTATATCTTTTAACTACACCAACAGTTTGGAAATAATTTTGCAAAATTGTAAAAAGACTGCAAAAAATAATAGTTTTAATAGTTCAAACTTACAACAAATCCTTAATAAAGAAGTAATCAATGTTCATGGAGTAATTGACCGATTTTTAACATTAGGATTGAATGATGAGACACAATTAGCATCAGATTTTTTTGATAAAGATGATTTAATTGATTTACTTAAACCTGACTCACTTGCGAATAGCAGAGAGTATAGACGTAGAAATGCTGAAAATACTATTGAGAATAGTGATATTATTGTGATTTTTGGAATGTCGATGGGTTCGACAGATAAACATTGGTGGGAAAAGATTGCTGATGTTTTGTTAAAAGCTAAAAATAAAAAACTGATTATTCATCTATATGAAAAAGAACCTAGTTATTTATCTGGTAGAAAAGTAAGATTAAGAAGAGAAAAAAAAGAAGGTGAGTTCTTATCTCATCTAGATGATTTAGACTTGTCAGATGAAAAAATATCTCAATTAAGAAAACAAATCTATATTGTGATGGATAGTCCATACATTGTTAATGCGGATTTAAGAAAATATTTGAATCAAATAGGGGGTAAAACAGACAATATAATTGATTTTGGAACAAAAGATATCGAACTATCTGAAACAGCCACCTAGTTTTTCTAGGTGGCTGTTATGAATTTGATAGATTAGGTTTTGAATGAATCAAAAGAATATTCTTTTATTTCTAAACGAGACCTATATTCTGAGGAATCAAGATATTTTTCATTCATTTTAATTCTAGCTATAGGAGAAAAATATTGTCCATAATTTTTTAGATTTGGCAAGTAGTCAGATGTGCCTGCACAGATTATGCTATTTTTATTATTGCCTTTTAATTCACCCATTCTAAGTGTGACTTCTCTAATGGCTAGTTTCTTAAATCCTTTTTCAAAGAATAAGAAATTAGTTGTTCCAGTTACCATAGATTTATATGCTATACAATCAGGTTTTTCGTTATTAATTTGGTCTATTAGAACTATATCTTCATCGGACAATGGAATATTCTTGTCACATTTCTCTAAAATATATTCAAAACCAAATTGTATTCCATCGACAATAATTAGAGGTTCTTTATTTTCTAAAGTTGGAAAGGAACTTGTTAAATCATCGTATGCCCAGAACGTAAGAATATTGTTATTAGAACCATGCTTCTTAATTTCTTTGCGAGAAGTATCTGAACAGTCTGACCAATAAGACAATTTTTGATTTGGAAATAAATGAGAATATCTATTTGAAATATTACTATTTCTTAAATTACCATGAAATAGCTCACTGACAGTTTTTCCGTAAAAACTTGAATTAAATTCAACACATCTAAAAAAGTCGAATTCTTCAGTTATCAGTATGGGTAAAGTATTATGTTTATAAACCTTTGATAGATAAGAGTGATTGGAATATAATTTGCTCATTAGTTTCTTACTCCTTAAAATAAATTAAATTTGATATTCTATAAATTTGAAATCCTCAAAAAACGATGCTATAACAATAATATAACAATATTATTAGGAGGGAGGATATGATTTCTAGAGAGTATGAGTGGTATCATTATTTAGAATTTTTGATTACTGGAAGTATTATCGGTTCAAGCGTTCCATATAGTTTTTTCAGACTTTGGAATATGGAGAATGGATATTTTTTAATTGGATTAGGTATTCTTCTCTTTATTATATTTATTGTTATTCCCAACTTTAGAGAAATGGCTTTGGTAATACCTTTTCCTATCAGTATATTGTTGATTATTGTTTCAAGTGTTGATTTTAGTATAAATACTTATTTAGCAATATTTTTGATGATATTACTCTTCATATACTTTTTATACGATAGGATAGCTTATAAAGTCATGTTTCTATAAACTATTAATTCTTTCTCGATATTTTTTAATAGCAAAAGGACTCTTTATTTCAGAAATAATACTTTCATCTTTTTTGTTGTAGATATACTCGTATAAATTTTTCCATAGTAGTTCGAGTTCATCTAAATTCTTGTTAGTTAAAAGAAAACTTAAATCTGAGCCTTTTCTTATTTTCCTAAATAAGCTTGAATATCCCATTGATTTATATATTTTTCGATTAGGCTTTCTTTTTTGATAAAAGTCTTGCTTAAACCCACCCAAAGCAATCCTTTTCAAATCATCTATTTTGATATTAGATTTTCTGAAATAAGCAATGCCATTTGCTGACCGAGCTTTTAAAACATCTAATACGGACACTTTTATGGATATATAATTAATTCTATCTGTTTTTTCGTCAAGGTAGAATAGATGATGAGTTCGACAATCTTTTAGTATAATTATTGTGAACTCGTATCCTAAAAGTGTAGCTTCATAGATATGTCCCCACTCATGCCAAAAGGTAATTTGAGCGTTTTTTCCCATTTTTTTACTATTTATAAAGAATTGAATTATGAGTTGAATAAGTAGAGTATAGTTTCTAGTGTTTAAATATGCTATTGAATTCTGATGAATAAATTGTTTTTCAAAAAGTTCAGCTACACTATGTAGTTGTCTTTTTTTATTTAAAAAATCTTTCATTTTTTGCAATTCTTCGATGGTATAAATAGACATCAAATACCCCCCCTAATCAAATTTTATAATAAAATTGTAACTGATAAGAATTTATTAATAAAGCGTGTTCTACAAATTTGCAACCTCCAGATTATGATGCTATAAAGGTCCTTATAAGGGATACTTTTGTAATTTCTATCCATCACAAAGCCTATTCTATCAATAGCTATGATGTTGATTTAGTAAAGATGGATAGATTTATATTACAAGAGATAGAAAGTATCCATAAATCATTCATCATGGAGGGAGGAAAATGACACAGAGAAAAATTAATGTCAAACCAATTAAGTCCAAAGAGGTTCTGAATCAGTTTGCCACGGAATTATTGAAAAACAAACATGGACAAAGAGATTATACAATTTTCGTGTTTGGTATTTTTACAGGACTGCGTATTTCAGATATACTTAACCTAAAAGTTAGTGATGTCAAGGGAAAACTGAAAACTGATATTGTAGAGAAAAAGACAGGGAAGAAACGAACACTGAATCTGATGCAATTAACAAATCAAATCATTATATATCTAAACGAGGAACACGATGGACAAAGCGAGTGGTTATTTCCATCTCCTAGGGATAATACGAAACATTTAGCTACACATCAGTTCTATAAGATTATGCAGAAAACGGCTAATTTCCTTGATTTAGACTATATAGGAACTCATACCTTGAGAAAAACGTTTGGGTATAGTTATTATAAAAAAACAAAAGATTTATCGAGTCTAATGAAAATTTTAAACCATAGTAGTCAAGCAGTAACGCTCAGATATATAGGAATTGAAGAAGAGGAGATTCAGTCAAGTTTAGATAATTTTAATCCGTTTCAATAAAAAATATAGAAGCACAATCAATTAAGACTGTGCTTCTTATTTTGCATTCTTTTTTGTAATGGTATTATATTGTTTTCTATTTTCCCTACTTTTTACATATAGTATTTCTAAAGTTTTGTATTTTTCTTCGTCATTTGAAAAAGTCATTTGTTTACTAGACTTAAAGTAATTAGATAAATAATAAATGAATCCAAATAGACTATCAATCTTATATAAATTCCATTGTCGTTGTTCGTTTTTTACATAGAAAAAGAAACAATCCTCGCTTTGAATATAGATTAAGATATCATCTCGAATAAAGTCCGTATTGTTTTTCACTCGATAAATACTAAAATCTTTCAATTTTTCCTTGACTATAGGTAAATGTTGCATATCAGGAATTGCAACAATATCTAAATTATTTAAAGAATGCGTATGAATTGATTGATTCTTATCATAAATACTAGAAAAGTGAATAGGCACTTCAACATGATGCTGATTTATAAATTTGGAAAACAATTCTTTACTTTCTTTAGATAAGCATTGATTAAATAATTGAAAGGCTTGGGACTTTTGAGTAAAGTTTTTATGATTATAGATATTTCTTACAGAACTATAAAAAGAAGCAGTCACGTGTTTTTGCTGATTCGTAGCTATTGAAAGTTTATTTGTTCTAAAGCCTAAAGTTAGCATTTTTTGTAAGGCATCAGCTTGCAAGTCTAAATAATTTAAATTGTCTAAATCAAATTTTTTAGCATAGTAGAAGTGTTTAGATAACTTCTTTTTAGATACCCATTTATGCTTCTCTAACGTGCTTAAACGACCTTCTAAGCCGGTTCTGTTACATTGTAGCAGTTTTTCTAAGGTAGATTCATAAATCCCATTAGATTCCATAATTAGTTGTAATAATTCAGCACCATCAATCGCTCTTTTGTTGACAATATATTTTTTCAAATTCACTCCCTCCAATAATTTTTTTACATATTTTTTTCAATAATTTTCATTCTCAAAAGTATCCATTTTTACATAGTTGGGAAAGGTCGAAATACTCCAATTCTATGACCCTTACATAGTAGGGAATCCCTCGTTCAAATTTTAGAATTTTTTTTAGGTAGCTGCTGTTTTGAAAAATCACGGAGGTTTCCATTCGAAATTTCTAAAATTTTATCAAAAATCACCTAGTTTTCAAAAAGTTCTCATGAAAGTTCTCAAAAAGTTCTTATCTATAAAATCCGAAAAGTACTTTATGTAGGGTTGATGTAGGGTATGGAAATTGACGATGTAGGGATGAAGTAGGGGTAGAAAAATTAAGAGAAAAAAAGAGAAATTTCTCTTAAGTATCCATCTCGTAATTATCCATTTTCAATTTACTCCTACCTATATTATACCATCGGAAAAATGATGATGGAAATTTGAATGACATATCTAGAATTGTTGACAAAGAAAAAAACCAACAGTTTAATTCTGCTGGTTTACTGTTAGTAATAGTTTACTACTTTAAATCTACTTTCATAGCTTTTTAGTTGTTCTTTTAATTCTTTAGGGGCGTTTAGAGTTATTTGATTTCTTGGAATAGCCATAAACCCATCAGATAAATCTGTTATTGACGTCTTATTTGTTAAAGTTAATTCTTCTAACACAGAATTTTGAAATGGAGCATACCCAAAAGATGTAAAATGTTCCCCTAATGTCAATTTCTTTATTGATGTATTATCTCTTAAAAAATATTGAACTCCTAAATTTGTTACTTTTGTTTTGCTGAAATCTAATTCAAGTATAGTGTCACTTCTCATATTTGCTGTAGAAGTCACTCTATTTAGATTAGAATTTCCAACTATTTTTTCGACCCCTTGAAATCTAGTGCCAGAATTATTAAAATCAATAGTTTTTAAATCCTTACCACGAATAGTATTCGGTAATACTAGTGTTTTTAAATTTGATTTTATACTTCCATCTTCGTTATAAGCACTTGAAGTTAAACCGTTTATTCCAATTCCGTTAGTAGTAGAAAAATTTAAGTATTCTTGGTTTGCGACTCCTGTTAAATAATCTGTTGATTGTCCTAAACTATCGCTAAATACTCCAGATAAACTAGGCTTTAAAGTATCCTTGAATAGTAAATAGCTTATCAAAACAAAAATACCGAATATTACGATTGCTACAACTACAAATAGTCCTTGTGAGCTTCCATTAGTCATTAATAATACCTCCTTTGTGTTATTTTATCACCTCTTTATTATATCGAATCTGAGTGTTTTTACAAATTTTTAGTGTATAGAAATGCTGTGTATAATTTGATAAATAAGCAATTAATGCTTTGTTTAAGGGGATATAATAAAAAAGTAATGGCATGATTCATTTTATAGACAAAGGTTATATTTGATGAGATAATATAGTTACCTTGACGAAAACCATTTATAATGACCTCTAAATCTTTAAATGTTTTTCAATTGCCCTGACTATTCCCCAGTTTGTCAGGGTATTTTTGTATTTAAAATTATTTATTTAAACTAAACTAAGAAAAAGGAAAGGAGGAAACCATTTATGACAAGAACTATTGGTTATATACGCACAAGTAAAAACACACAAGACCTAGGATTGGAAGTGCAAAGAAAAGCATTAGAACGATTTGAGCCAGATGAATTATTTTCTGAACAAATCAGTGGGCGAAAAGAAAATCGAACAGAACTAGAGAAAGCGTTGAATTGCTTGGAAAAAGGTGACACTTTACTTATTTACAATTTATCAAGGTTGAGTCGTTCCTCGAAACAATTAGTAAATTTAATGTCTGAGCTTAATCAAAAAGGGATTCACTTAAAGAGTGTCCAAGAAGCAATTGATACTTCATCAGCAACTGGCAGACTATTTTACACGGTGTTAGCAGCAATAGCTGAGTTTGAAGCGGAGAGCATTAGCATACGAACAAAAGAAGCACTAGCAAACAGTGATAAGCCATTGGGGAGACCACCAATAAAAGAAAGTAAGCGTAAAAAAATCGTTGTTTTATATAAGGGAAATCATCTATCTTTAAAAGAAATTGCAGAAAAATGTGGGGTATCCGAAAAAACTGTTTATAATATTGCTAAAAAAGAAGGTCTTTCAAGAAAATGAGACTTGATAAATTATCAATCTAAGGGTAACATTATTAGAGGGAAGCAAGGTTTTACCGGCAATAATTCAACGTTTTTTACCGATACTAAATTAAAAAAATAATTTACATAAAGAAGACGATTGTATCAACATTTTTGAAGTTGATTCGATGGTCTTATTTTGTTGTGGCAAAAACGTTGATTTATTACCTCGCATGAGAGTGAGAAAGGATTGGTTTTGTGGGACTAAGTAAACGTGCAAAGATTGGTATAGGAATAATAGGAGCAGTTTTAATTTCTAGCTGGGGAGTTTACACCTATGTTCAAAAACAAAAAGAATTGAAAAGAGAGCTAACAATTGAAGAAACAAGAGATTTAAGACCGTTTTCTGCAGTAGATAAAACTTATTCAAATGAAGAAGGTCAATTAGTGATGACATTTAAGTTTGAAAAAGATTACATTGATGAAAACAAACGACAGAAAATGGAATATTATCTATACAATTCTCAAAATGATGAATTGACTAAGCTACCATTAGATTTAGAAGACAAAGTTGAATATACCATTGATTTAAAAGAAGCTATTCGACCAGAAATCATGAAATTCGTTAATACAGGAGATGGTCAATATCCGTATGACCCCTATAGATTTCAAGAATTGTTGAGGAACGAATTTGTGGACGAGCACCTTTATTGGATAGCTACTCCTAAAGATTATATAGAGAAATATACTATTGATAAATACAATAAGTTTGCAAAAGAAAATAGTTTTTTTACCACTAGTTCTGATATTGCTTTTGAATTGGATTTAACAGAGCAAAACAAAGATTCGTATAGAGGCGGTTACTCAACAATCAGTGAATATGTTTCAAGTTTAATTACGAATGACTTATCACCGCAAGATTTTGCCTATTTAGTAACAAAAGTGAGAGGAAATGTTCCAAGAAAAGTAGAAATTTTAAATGCAACTCCCTTTGAAGGTCAATATTCTGCAATATTAAAAAAGGGCTATTTCGCTAGAGGAAATTATGAATTTAGAAGAACAGGATATGTAGTCCCAGAAGATTTTGGCTTGCCAACATACAGTCCGATGAGTTTGTATATGCAAACGTATAGTGTTTCTGAAAGTGAAGAAGAAGCTTTAGCAGGAGATATATCAGAATGGAATCAACAAATTATTGATGACAAAGAAAAGTATGAAAAAGAATCTGACTTGATATTCTTTGATAAAAAGATTCAAAAGTTAGGAAAAATTGAAAATGCTCTATTTACTTTTCGTATAAATGATGAATTAGGACAGTGGTTGGAAATTACAACCGATGATGCAGATGAATAGTTTGGCAACGAAAAAATATGTTATTCATAAAGTGAAAAGGACTTTTTATAAAGCGAATGTAACGATTCCACAGTTGGTTGTAAACAGCATAGCCAATGAATTGTATAAAGAATTTGTCAAATGCTCAGAAAGTGAGCAACAATCTTTGTTGGATTCTGGTGAACTAGTAAAATTACTTTGGGATAAACATGTAGTGACTAAAGAAAAAGAATTGTTAGAACAGATATGAGTAAAATCATGTCTCTTTTTTTCTCGAAATCCATGTCAAAAACCACTTAAAAAATGACCCTTAAAAAACCCTTATTTATCAAGGGTTTTATGATTGTTGACAGAAATACAAGATTACTGTTATATCAACGTTTTAAAGTATAATTTTTTGAAAAACACCTCTCAGATGAAGCGAAACTTTTTTTATGGGGAATTACCCACTAGAATGAATCTGAGAGGTGTTTTTTAGTACGTAGATATATTTGAAATTTAAATAAACATTGGTATATCAGCTTATTTAGACAGTTTATTCTTTCTAAGAAAGTATAGAAATATGGTGTGTTAATCAGGATGGCTTTTTGATTAAAATACACCAATTTTTTTCATTGTCCGATTGTGATAGATTTACTTTACTTCAGCATTAGATGATGGTAATGTAAGGACCCATTTTTGATTAATATAATAATTTACGGAGGATAATTAAATGAATTCAGAAAAATTAACAGAAGAGGAATTAACTGAAAAGCAAGAAAAAGTCAAATCTTGGTTACATGTTTTAGATAAAATCTATGGGGTAAAAATGACCGTTTTTTCTAAGGCAGTTGGTATCCACAATCAAAATCTACATAATTTTCGAAAAGGAAAACGTGGATTGACAGAAGAAAAAACAGTATTATTAGAGAAAGTAATCGTTTTAAAATACGGTAGATTACTAATGCTGGAGGATAGTGAATATGAAGTGTTATCTAAGTAATATTATTAATAAAGAAAAGCCCAATCCAATTACCATCCGCAAAATATCTAACACTATTATGAACACGTTAGTAGAGATTTCTATTCAGGATTTTGCAGAAGAACTAACTTTGAATGGTAAAACCGTTGTTTTAGCTGAATTAAAAGAGCCTAAGTTGTCTAAGTATACAGAGATTATTGGTCAAGAATTAATAATGCTCGATTTTGATAATAAAGATGAAAATAATTTGTATACATTGGAAGACTTGGAATCTGATTCGTTGATGCAGGAATATGCTTGTTTTATATATAAAACGTTTAGCGATAAAAATTCTAACGTAGATAAATTTCGTGTGGTTTTTCGATTAGATAGAGTGGTTATTTCTAATGAAGAAATTGAACAAATATATCAAGAATTATTTAAAATATATCCTCAAGCAGACAGTAGTGTTGGGCAAACGAGTAGATTATTTTTCGGAAGCAATTCTGGATATGAAGTGATTGATTGGGATAATCGTTTAGATACTGTTGCACTGTTACAGGCAGGGAATACAGAAGTCCCTGAGGTTGTAGAAACCGCAAGTGGTGAAATAATTGACGAAAATTTGCCAAATTATTTATTATTAAAGTTAGGTAGATACGATATTGTAAAAGATAAACTAGGGGATAATTACAGTGGGGTTTTTCCCGATGAATATAGTGCTGTCAATCATTTTTGCTCACTGGATTTACGAGAATTATTAGAATTGCCAGAAGATAACCCATTTATAGATATTCTACACGAAGAGGATAACCCTAGTGCAAGTATTTATTTTTCTGAAGCAACAGGAAGTTACTTTTATAAATGTTTCAGTGAGAATAACCAGATAACAACGGACATTAAGGGATTACTTTGTAAATTTCTGAGAAAAGACACTTTTGAAGTGATTCAACTGTTGACTTACATCACAAATTCAAAAATTACTATGGATTCTGACCTAGGTAAAATGAAATTGAATGCTAACTTATTTAAAAAGGAATTGTTGAATGGGAAAATAGCGGAAAAATATCCTGAGCTATATTTTTATTTGAAGAAATACATACTTGAAATTCCTCTTGTGCTTGAATATATGTTTGATTACGTTTATGAGGATTCTGAGGGAGATTTGAAAATCCAAAATTATTATAGTATTGAAACGTTGACGAAAATGTTATCAAGAAGTTTGAATAAGAGAGTATCTATAAATAAAACAAAACGTATTCTTAATGTGATTGTAGTAACAGAAATTATTCAAAAAGTTCCGGAAGAATTGATTGCAGAAGAAATATACAACCGAGTGATTTTAGAACAAAAACAAGATGATAACAAAGTAAGAACCAGCAATATATATCAGCCAAACTTACTTGTAGAAGAGCATAAAGATTATATGGGGGAAATTGGGAAGATTTTAAAACGTAACAATGTCACTATTGATAGTTTGGGTTATGAATTGATTTATCGATTGTTTGGGGAAGAAAAAGCAAATCGAGATTTTCCGCAATCTTATAAACCTTTGGTAAATAAAGGTTTGATAAAAATGAGTAGACAAGATACAAATCTAACAAATAAAAGTATTCAATTAGAAAAATCAATCGTAAAAATCTTGATGAAAGAGTTGGATTATAAAGGATATATGTTTGAAAAAGAACTCATATCTAAGTTGGCTAGAAATAAAAAGCAAAAGATAGCTAGTATTCGTCCACAGTATAATAAGGTTAGAGCAGATATTATAAATAAATATTCTTTAAAACGAACAAAATTAACTAAGGGATTACATCAAGAATTAGGAGTAACAGAGCAATATTCTTCTAAGGTAATATTCTATAAGTAATAAATGAAGTATAAAAAGTGCGTATTGAAAGTAAGAAATTGATGATAAAAGGATAGTAAATTCAAGGGTTATTTGAGGGTAGGCAAATATGATACTAGATAATATATCTTATGGAGGGTCATATTTACCTACCTTAAAATATCTGCCCTTTTTCTAGAAGAAAATGAATGAAAAATACACTTTTGATACGCACTTTTTATAAAAATCTCTAGGCTCATATTTACCTACCTTAATATTTTTGCCTTTTTTCTAGGAGGATTTGAATGAAAATACTACTTTTGATACGCACTTTTTGTTATTGGAAATAAGCATGTCTCTAACTTGCTTACTTAATAGAGTATCTGGATAGGTTTAGTAAAATAGCGAAAATTTGCTTCCTAGAATTTTTAAATATAACAAAATAGTGATAATTCAGTATTGTTTATTCTTTTGAGTGAATTGCCCAGAAACATCATCATATCAATGGTTATATATTTTATTCTATATGGAATTTTCAGGTGGTTAAATAACGTATCGTTAATCCTGTCCAGCCTGTTTTTTCTTCTGATAGCTTTTAAAATCACTTCTGATAAAATTATACGAAAAATTTTAAAATCGCTTAGAACGCATTATAGGCAGCTTAAAATTGATTTTGGTATTTAAGAAGATGATTTGGAATTGGAAATTTCTATAAGGGCTTCTGAGGTTAGTATTTTAAATCGCAGGAACTTTAGATTTTGATAATTAGTTTAAAACGTTGGTACATCAACATTCAATATTATTTCTGGAAAATTAATATTAAAAAACACCTCTCAGATAAAAGTTAGTGAGTAATTCCCCACATTTTTTTCTTCGTTGCATCTGAGAGGTGTTTTTTGAAAAATACATTGAAAAATCGTTGATGTTACAGTAAGTTTGTATTTTTGTCAACAAGTATAAAACCCTTGATAAATAAGGTTTTTTTGAGGGTCATTTTTTAAGTGATTTTTATCATAAAATTTGAGATAAAAAGAATCATAATTTTGAATAATCAATTTAGATTAATTTCTTTAATTCGGTTCCAACCATTTTAGTGCTGATAAAATATTCTGGCGTTTGGCTACGATAAGGAGTATTTGCTAATACTTTCATAATAGTTGGTTGTAGATTTGTTTGAAAATCAATAGCTTCAGTAAAGAATTGAAAATGTTGAAGCATGTTATTGTTGATACTGAGAATTGAACGATTATTATTTGAAGAAATTTCCAATCTACCAGCTTTTAGAAAATACTTTTAATCTGAACAGGGAGTATATTACTATAACAAAATACTTCTTCAATTCCTACTTTATTCAAATCGTTTAAATCTTTTTTATTTTTAGCATTCATTTCAGCTAATACAATAGATGAAAAGGATTTGTCATTCACTATCGCCAAAATTTTTTTTGATTAAAAATAAAGTAGTTTGCGTGCCTAGAATAAAAAGAACGTTCTAAGTTAGGCGATTCATTTTGTGATTTTGGAAAAACTGAAAATAGAGGTAAGGCTTTTTTAGTCGGTATGAGATTCATAATGTCCTCCAAGTGCCTTTCTTTTATTATACCATATGAACTTCTGTTACAAATTGATTAAGATATACATATATGTTTAAACCAATATACCACCTTTTACTTCCTTATAAAAAATAACAAATATCGAGATTTTTATATAAATAAGGTGAACGAGACTTGAAATGCTGACACGACAGTTAAACAAGTAGATTATTCTACTTATATTTTTCATTATTTTACTTGGTATTAAAAGACTATCATAATATAATGAAAATGTAGGTTTTTCAATTAAGGGTGTGAGAATTGTGAGAAGAAATGATTCTGGAAAGGAGAAGAAATTAACTAAGCAACAGAAAAAAATACAAGATGCGTTTGATAATAAGCGTGAGGTAGAAGTTATTCCTGCAAAAATATCTGATTCGTATATCCAGAAGAAAAGAGTAGCTGCATATTGCAGGGTAAGCACGTATGCAGAATCCCAATCGGGGAGTTTCGAGCTACAAATACAATCGTATAAAGAGAAAATTAGGTTGAATCCTGAATGGAAACTAGTTGATATTTATGCGGATAGAGGAGCATCAGGAACCACTATCAAAAAAAGAGAACACTTTAATCGTATGTTAAATGATTGCCGATTAAATAAAATTGATTTGATTATTGTGAAGAGTATTAGTCGATTCTCAAGAAATGTATTAGATTTTATTTCGATTTATAGAGAATTGAAAGCGTTATCTAATCCTGTGGGAGTATTTATTGAAGATTTGAATATAAATACTTTAGATACTACGAGTGAAACGTTGTTATTGATGTTGAGTGTAGTAGCACAAGCAGAAAGCGAACAGAAGAGTGAAGCTATTTCATGGTCTATTATTGAAAGATTTAAAAAAGGATTACCTATAATTCCCACGCATAACTTCTTAGGATTTACTAAGGATAGATTTGGAAAGATTGTTATTGAAGAATCAGAAGCTGAAATAGTTCGTTTCATCTATAAAAATTTTCTTGAAGGAGTTCGGGCTGTTGATATAGCGTGTCTTTTAAATGAAGCGAATATACCAACTGTAGCAGGCAATAACTGGAAATCTTCATCAATTTATCGTGTGTTAAGAAATGAGAAGTATTTTGGCTTAGTTATCATGCAAAAGACTTTCACTGTAGATTGTTTTACTCATAAGAAAAAAGTCAACCGAGGTGAGAAACCAAAATATTTATTAAGAAATGGGTTGCCTGCTATTGTTTCTGAAGAAGATTGGAACTTGATACAAGAATTATTGCTAAATCCAAGAAAAGGATTTAAAAAGAAAACTGTCAAAAATATTGAAAAACCTAAAACTTTTGTTTCTACTATTAAATCAGGTGTATTCAAGGGATTTATTGTGATTGATGTTACATGGTCAAAAGAGGAAGTTACTGAAGTATTGTCGAAAGGAGAAAATCAACAATGAGCAAAATGAGTTTTGATGATTACAATTTTGAAGTGATTAGTGTAGAAACTACAGGGAATTATTTGTTGACTCTCAATAAAAATTCGTTGACATTTGATAAATCAATCGCAGAAGCACTAGGTTATACAAGTCATGTAAAACCACTTTTAGATAGAGGAAATAAGGTATTTGCTATTCAAGCATGTAAAGCAAATTCTCTAAAGTCTATTCCGTTTTCAAAACCTGAAAGTCAACAAAAAGGAAGTATCAAGATGCAGTATGGTGCTATTAGAAATATTCTTAGGTCGCTCATGGGAGAGGAATGGAAAGAAAACACGAGATATCAACTTAAAGGAGATTTAATACCTGACAAAAAAGCAATGATTTTTGAATTAGAAAAATTTGAAGAATTATCGCCTTTCATTCCTAGGAATATAAAGTGATAAATCTTCATAGTATTTGATAGAATAAGATATTTTTGAATATTATTGCGATGTTAAGAAAGTGCTTCTGCATTTAATTAAGTGGAGGATTATTGTGATAAAATTATTCATACTAATATATTTAAAGTAGTTTGAGTACGAAAGGATGACTTTTATGAAGAAGATTGATAAAGCAATATTAAATATTGATAAAAATATATGTAAAAACATTGAGAAAAATCAAGATGATAGAGGTTACTTATCCCAAAATGTTTTAGCACAATTGAGAAATTTTGTAGAACATATATCAATTAAATACTATGTTAATTCGATTAGCGGAGACATAAGTGGTATTCCAGAGGACATGTACGATGAAATTAAACGTGGATTAGGATATATCAAAGTTAATTCTAAATTATATTTCTTAGCTAAATTTCATCAAATGCTTCAAAAATCTGCTTCACATTATACAATGAGTGAGGAAAACTCTGAGCGTTTAATGCTAAAATATTATGAATACCTATTGAGAATAAAGAAAAATTTGAAAACAGATTTTAATTTAGATGTTCTTTCAAATATTGATATGTTTCCAGTTAATTTAGATAATCAATTGAGTGATTATTATAAAAAAATAGTTGATAAATTAGAAATAACATATATATCAGAAATATCTGAGGATAGATACTATATACAAAAAACAAAACCTTTTTTTGTTGATAATGAAATTTATTATGAAATTACATTTAAGGAAGCAAATGACAAAACAAGTAAATTTGAAAGGAATATTGCGTTCACTAAACAAGATATCCTATCAAATTATGCTGTGAAACTATCAATTAAACATGATACGGTAAATATGTATGGTAAACATATGCCAATTCTTATCATTAATGACTGGGAAGTTTCTATACGTCCATGTGAATTAAATAATTTTTCGGAAATTTTGAATAATTTTACAGAAATTCAATCAAATCATAATGAATACAAAAAGTTAATGGAATTCATAAAAAAAAGTAGGTTTAATATATTAGATATTCTTTTATTAGAGACGAGTAGTTACGAAAAAGTAAAAGAATATGTAACCTCCAAATCAAAAAAAGTTTATTTATTTAAAACGCTTGATGCGTGTAGAGAAATCATCCTTAATAATCGTCCTGGATGTAATCTGCTAAGGTATCTTTCTTACAATTTAAATAATAAAATTATGAAGTTGCAAAAAGATAAGTATGGAGATTATTGTAAAAAATTGTCAAATTTGAGAGTAGTATATGGATGTATACCTTTTGATGAAATGCCATTTGTCAGTTCATTGATAGGTCATAATCCTAAGATATATGATTTATTATGGTGTATAGATACAAATGGGAGAGAACATGAACTATTAGCTAGAAAAATTCAAATTAATTCTCAAACTAATGGCAAACTCTACACCTCAATCGATGAACTTAAATCTTTTGAAAATATTAATTTGTTGATAGAGAAGTATAATTCCAATCTTTATTGCAAGCATAGGGAAACTAGAGGGATAGGCAATATTGGAAATAACTACTATATCAAAGGGTTTGAAGATGATGTTACTAATATATTAAAGAAATTAAAAGACATTTCGCAAGAAGGAATAGAAAATTATGAGAACTCAGTTGAATCTTGGTTAAACACAGGAAGTTATATTATTGATTGTAGGGATAAGAAGCAAATTTTGAAGACTATGTTTTCTAATTCTAAAGTGTCTTTAATTTATGGTGCAGCAGGTACAGGGAAATCAACAATGATTAATCATGTCAGTAATTTTTTCGGGCTTCAAAAAAAATTACTTTTAGCTAATACAAATCCGGCAGTGGATAATCTGAAAAGGAAAGTTTCTGCTCCTAATTGTGAATTTAAAACTGTTGCAAAATATTTATACAGCAAAGAGAACCAAGATTGTGATTTGCTGATAATAGACGAGTGTAGTACTGTTAGTAATTCTGATATGATTAAAATTTTATCAAAGGCAGATTTTAAATTGTTAATCCTTGTAGGGGATATTTATCAAATTGAATCAATTACTTTTGGGAACTGGTTTAAATTGGCAAAAAATAACGTTTCAAGAACTTCTGTGTTTGAATTAACAGCACCTTATAGAACAAAAGACAAGCCCTTATTAAACTTATGGACAAAAGTAAGAAAAAATGAAGATGATTTGATTGAATATCTGACTGCGAATAATTATTCCGTTAGACTAGATGAAAGTGTTTTTTTTGCTAATGATTTAGATGAAATAATTTTGTGTTTAAATTATGATGGTTTATATGGAATAAATAATATTAATCGTTTTCTGCAAAGCAATAACTCTAATAAATCAGTGAACTGGGGAGTTGTATCATATAAAATTGGTGACCCTGTACTATTCAATGAAACATCAAGATTTTCTCCAGCACTATTCAATAATTTAAAAGGTAAAATTTCTAATATTGAGAAATTAGATACTGAAATTATTTTTGATATTGAGATAGAAACGGTAATTAATGAGATGGATATTGGAAATTTAGACTTAGAGTTGATTTCCTCAACAAAAAATAATTCAGTAGTTCGGTTTAGTGTCTATAAGTATCTAAATATGAGTGAGACTGATAATGATAGTGATGACACAGTTGTCCCATTCCAAATAGCTTATGCTATTTCTATCCATAAAGCTCAAGGTTTAGAATTTAATTCAGTGAAATTAATAATAACAGACGAAGTTGATGAATTAATAACGCATAATATTTTGTATACAGCTATTACAAGGACTAAAAAGAATTTAAAAATTTATTGGACTCCAGAAACAGAAAAGAAAGTAATAGAAAATATTAAGATAGATGAGAGTAGAAAAGATGAATCGATTTTGAAAAGAAAATTAAAATAACATTATTCAAGTGGTTTCAGAAAGTTTTAATTTTTAATATAGTAGATGATATGTGTTAGAGCTATTTTAAAATCAAAGATGGATAGTCAGATATTTTGGATATCCAAAAAGCATTAATAGAGATAACGATAAATGGAGTAGTTACTTGTAAACAGCTTGCCGATTTTTATGATGCTTTTCATGAAGATAGTGAATTTTCAGATGCAATTGATTTTCTAAGTGGTAGTATCGTTGTAGATATGGCAAAATTAAAAGAAGAATTATATGCATCAGAAGATGCACACCTATTAGGTTTAGTAGAATATATGCAAAAGCATTACCCTTCTGCAATCCTATTGATAGATTTAATCCCTAAGGATAAGAGAAAGTTCATTCATTGAAATATGATTAGTTAATTTAAAACTGCATCTTTGTTATAAAAAAATGAATAATTAACGATGATTTTGAGCTGTATTTAAGGACATATTTCTGAAAGTATTTACACTTATGAATTGTTTGTTTTTTTGAGAAAATTTAATTGGACTACAGACAAGATGCGTAAAAAAATCCTCATTGAGTATGTAGTCCAAGCCATTTTAAGGGACAATTCAACCATTTTTTGAGGTATAATATATCTATAAAAGTTAACAAAAAGAACAGAATGTTGGTTTCTAAGATGCACTAGAATCGAGCAGATACTATCGCTTTAACGCAGGAAAAAGCGATAGAAATGCTGGTATAACAGCACTTGACCTTAACAACAATGGGCTGTCCCTTAGCCGACGTATTGACTGAATCGATACACGAAGCACTAAGCGATATTCCAGAAGTCAAAAATCCAGAGGTGAAATTAGTCTGGTATCCCGCTTGGACAACCGATAAAATGAGTCGTTATGCACGAATTGCGCTTGGTATTCGTTAGAAATAACTAATGATTAAATGAACGCTGAACTCTTTTATTAACTTTTAGGAAAAGTTGATAGGAGAGTTTTTTATTATGCAAAATTTTATGTCGATGATTGGCTAGAAGATAGGTTGTTTTGTGAAAAAGAGAGTAGCTTTCACTTATTTCAACTTAAGATATCCCACTGCTATTTAGCACGTCTGGTAGGGGATTTACTATGGAAGGGTCTCAGTGAATAAAGAGACTTAAACATGAAATAACCAATTATCTTTGAAAAGATAATTGGTTGAAGGCTTCAGAATTTCTCATTACTTATTCTTATTCAAGTACTTTTCCAAATACTCGATCTTTGCTAGATCCTTATGATTATTTTTCTCTGCACGGTAACTATCTTTAGCAGAACGTTGATATACTTTCAAATATTGTTCCGCTGTAGGTAAGTAAAAGGAACAGTCATCGATTCTGATTAGAGAGAGTTCATTAAGTGGAATACCTGCAAAGCCGAGAAGACTGTCCACGCTGCCAAACTGGATGTTATAAGAATCTTTTGCAAATTCATGTTCGTGTAAATCAACTAGTTGGTAATTCAACGTTTCCATAATTTTCATGATGCTTTGCCAATTGTGCAAGCGATCTTTGTCGGGTGCCTCCCAACCCCGTGGATCGCCAGGAACATGGATGTCAATGTCTCTTGGTTGCCAGTCGATATCTGTTAAGTAAGACAAGCCTAATGAACCTAGTAGTAGCGGAGTGATCTGTTGCCTGTTTAATTTTTGCGTGATCAATAAAAACTCTTTGAAATAAAGTTCCATGGATTTTCTCCTTTTCTTTGGTTGCATTTATTGTAACAAAGTAGATGTCTAATTTTCCATTTCATCCTGAAAACAAAACTAGATTCTCTCAAAAAGTGAATCTAGTTTTTTATTTCTTGTATTTAAGAAGTGAAGTTGGTGAGTAACTATAAATGTGACTATCGGAGTTGTAAAAAATTGAGTGTGAATGGCTTAGTTTTCCAATTTTTGGTACACTTGATTTACTATCAATCAGAAAGTTGGTGACAGATTGAACCTAGAAGCACAAAAATATTGGGAAAGCTTTTGCTTAAAAAATGGTGTGTCACAAGCGTCATTATATGAAATTTTTGCTTTTGGAAATACGAAAGAACACGCAGATGAATTAGCAGATCTGGTATTGGAAGGGAAGAAAACAGGGACAAGCTCAGGGTATGAGCTTTACCAAATGGATAACGAACCATTACCTAAAGTTGGTGACTACTCCGTCGTTGTGAATAGCTCTAAAGTACCGATAGGCATTATCCAGATTGTCGAAGTGTTGATCCTACCTTGGAAAGAAATCACCGAAGAACTGGCAGCTACAGAAGGTGAAGGCGACTTATCTCTTATGTATTGGCAAAAGGGGCATTACAATTATTTCAAACCTTACTATAAAGAACATGGACTATTGCTCAATGAAGAAACAAAAATCGTCTTTGAACGATTCCAACTTGTTGATCGATATTTGCCGAAAAAAGAGGAAACCAATGCGTATTAATTTAGTAGAAGAAGCAATAGAAAAGAAAAAAATCGTCCAAGAAGTCTTGAATGATTTGCCAGAATGATTTGGCTTGCCAGATTCGACACAAGAATACATCGAGAACTGCCAAAAATATCCGTTGTGGGTCTTGCAAGAAACAAATGAATCAATAGGGTTTATCAGTTTAAAAGAAACAAGTAAAGCCACCGGTGAGATCTATTGTATGGGGATAAAAAAAGCCTATCATCATCGAGGATTAGGTAAGCGATTACTAGATGAACTAGAATCCTATGCAAGAGAACATTACCTATTTTTACAAGTGAAAACGGTCGCCGAAGGGCATTACGCTATCTATGATCAGACGATTGGATTCTATCGAAGGATGGGTTTTGTTGAGCTAGAAGTGTTCCCAACCTTATGGGATGAATGGAATCCATGTTTGGTAATGCTAAAAATTCTTAACTAAAAAAGAAAGCGAAGTTGGAACTCTCGCACATGACAGTTGTCGTTCGTGGTCGTAAATGTTCGACAGAAGTCTTTACGGAGATCTTTGATGCAAAAGAAGTGTATTCGAGTAAGGAAAACAATACTCATTAATTCCAGAAACATTCTTATTGATCGGTGATCTGTGGGTGGCATTGATGGAAGATAAGCAGACAAAGCTTCTCAAAACCTACAATCATATTGATTTTCAAATCACTCCGGAACAACTTCTTTGTTATACAGAACAACTTCGTCTTCTAGACCTCAAAATTGAAGAAGGACGTTCGCGGGTATCAGTAAACATCCATGCGGGCAATCTAAATGATCGTTTGAAGAGGTATGAAGAATAACTATAAGCTTTCAGGAGTAATGGGATGATTAAAAAAGTGAAGAAACTAGACCAAGAGATAATGGACCGACTACTAGCTATTTGGTTAACGACCAATATCAGTACACATGATTTTATTGATGAGAAATATTGGTATGAGAAAAAAGCGTTGTTGAAAAAAGAATTGCCAAAAGCAGAAATTTATTATTGTGAAATGAATAGTCAGATTGTTGGCTTTATGGGCATCGTAGATGAATCTTATTTAGCTGGAATTATTGTAGAGTCAACATATCAAAATAGAAAAATCGGACAAAAATTGATTGAAGCTGCTAAAAAAGAAAAAGAACGAATAAGCTTGCATGTTTATCATAAGAATAAACGAGCGATCCGTTTCTACTATAAAAATGACTTTAGAAAAGTGGATGAACAAATGGATGAATCGACGGGTGAGAAAGAATACCTCATGGTGTGGGAAAGAAATAGACAGATTTAATGACTACAAACCATGGGCAGTCTACTAACGCCTAGGTGTAAAAAAACAAGATCAATCTTTGAAGGTGGATCTTGTTTTTTTCTATGGGATTACTAGCGATCAAGAAGTATAAACGGCAGACTTGCGAGGAAAGCGATCACTCCACAAATGAGTCCAAACAAAATGACGATGCCTACTTTTTTCGATCCGATTTCTGACCTTGTTTCTTTGTTTACGTAGAGGTGCTACTTCTTTGTTTTCCATGAATGCGACAATTTCTTTGTAGGTTTTGATATTCTCTTGTTTTGAGTCCCTCAACTTTTATTGAGCCGTACATGCTGGCGATCCAAAAGATCAAGGGAAGGGCTAATCGCCAATTACCGGGTAAAAATAAGGATGGGCCTACTGAAATCAAGGTGAGAAGCATGAAAACTAGCATGATCTTAGTATATTTGTTCAGTTCAGTAAGGGTAACATTTTCTTTCATCTTTTCTATATCTCCTTTGATTCATTCATCCAAAGAAACGTCAAATAGGACACTCAGCAATAATAAATTATGAATATCAGGATAGCTACGTTCATTCTCCCAGTTTGAAATCGTTTGTCTTGAAACATATAATTTTTCGGCTAATTCTTCTTGGGAGAAAGCTAGTTGTTTGCGATATTTTTTTATTTGATGACTTAAGTCCATAGTATCCGCTCCTTCTTATCTCAGTGTGATCGAAGAGGTCAAAATCGACGATCAAAGGTTTTTGTCATTGCCAGATTTAGCATGTAAAAAGTCTTTGACATGCTTTAAAATGCTGTTTTGTCTGTATTCTTAGTTTTTTGTTATGTAACTGGCGGATCATTGCTTTATTAAAAACCATACGTTTTTTTTGAATAAACTAACGATCCCTTGAATTTATGATATCATACACTTAATCCTCAAAGGATTAATGGATTGGAGGAATGGTTTTGGAGAAGTCAACAAGTGTAGAAAAAAAGAAAGTTTATTTTTTATGTACAGGAAATTCTTGCAGAAGTCAGATCGCTGAAGGGTATGGCCACGAATATCTGGAAGATCAATTTGAAGTTCGTAGCGCGGGAGTAGAGACACATGGATTAAATCCACGTACAGTAAAAGTGATGGAAGAAGATGGCATCGACATTACGAGTCAAACTTCAGACTTGATTGATCCAGATTATTTTAGCCATGCGGACTTGATCATTACGCTTTGCGGAGATGCGTTAGATAAATGCCCAGTGATTCCTGCTCATATCCGTCATGAACATTGGGATCTAGAAGATCCGGCAAAAGCTACTGGTACAGAAGAAGAGATTTTTGCTGAATTTAGAAAGACCCGCGAAATCATCAAGAAAAAAATAAAGGATATGGCTAACTAAGGAAAAAACGCCTGTCGATAATTAAGAATATGCAGTATTTTTTTGGCAACGAGAATTCAATGGATGATTGAATGGAAGAAAAAGATGCCTTTGCAATTGTAAGCGTACCAAAGTGAGTACCGCTAAATGAATGACTTGCTCAAAAAAGTGTATAGTGATATGTGGTTTTCAGTCAAGACATGGAATGAAAATCGTTGAATCAAGTGGATAAAGACGAGTAATGATCTAGAATGTATATTCATTCTAGGATATTACTCGTCTTTTTTTTGAAAATCAGGCATACTAGAATTATAGTTGGATTGGAAACGTTTTAAAACGAATGTATTTTTAATAAGGAGAAGAAGATGAGACCAAAGTCAAAAGAGGAGTTATTGATACTTGCAACTAAAAATTTCGAAAAATTGCAACAGTTGATCGATTCAATACCTGTGGAACAAAGGGAAGCAACATTTGATTTTGAGGAAGTATTTCTTGAAAAAAGAAAAGAAGCACATTGGCGAAGAGATCAAACGATCAAAGACGTGTTGATCCATTTGTACGAGTGGCATTCTTTATTATTAACATGGGTAAAAAGTAATCAATTGGGAGAAGGCGTATCTTTTTTGCCGGAACCCTATAATTGGCGAACGACAGCCGAGATGAATCGTGGCTTTACAAAAAAACATCAGTCTACTACGTTACGTCAAGCGTCTGACTGGTTGAAGGAAAGCCATGCAGAAGTGATGTTACTGGCGAAAACCTTCGATGACGATCAACTGTTCCAAAAAAACCAGTATTCTTGGGTGGGGAATACAACGCTTGGCAGCTATTTCGTTTCTGCTACTTCGAGTCATTATGATTGGGCAATCAAAAAAATCAAACAAAGTCAAAAGTAGAAGCAAAAACAAAAGGGAAATTAAGTGAAACAAGAACAAAAAAATAGGAATCAATAGGATTCCCATTTTTTCAAAATCGTTCTTTTTAGTACCAACCGTTAGCTAACCAGAAAGCTTTGGCTGCATCCCAAGAACCATAACGAGAAGCAACATATTGTTCTGCCACTCTTTCTTGATTGGCAGCAGAGTAGTCACCGTTCAAGTAAGAAGAGTCTAATTGGTAACGGCCGATATAACGTCCGTTTGTTGCTGTATAAGAACCGCTAGATTCTTTTTGTGCGATCCATTCTTTGGCATCGTTCGTACCAGTTGAAACAGCGACTTCAGTAGCTGGTGCTTGTTCTACAACTGGTGCTTGTTCTACTACAGGTGTTTCCACAACTGGCGCTGTTTCTTGAACAGGTTCTACAGGTGCTTGAGTAGCGACAGGAGCAGTTGCTTGCTCACCAGTAGGAATAGTTAATTCTTGACCTGAAAAAATCAGGTGAATGTTTGAGATTGAGTTAGCTTCGGCAATTGTTTGGATCAAGGAGTTGTCACCAACGTATTTTTGAGAAATCGTTGATAAAGTATCACCTGATTGAACAGTGTAGGCTTCGTCTGCGTGTGCAGAAGTACCCATAAATAATGCAGCGCCGGCGGCCAAAGTTGTTCCAAAAAGAATAGTTTTAAGTGATTTCATGAAAGATCTCCTTCGTATTTTAAAAAGTTATTTTGATTAGCTGTTTTCGCTAACGAGTAATACTTTACCATGGGATTATATTTCATAGGTGAAAGATACGTAACAGTTTGTGACAAATGCTCCTTTTTTGTAACAAGAATGTGTTTAAATAATGTGCGTTTTAATTAGAAAAACATCATAAATGAAGAATTGTGCGCTTCTGACATTTGTTTTTTATTAGAAAGATTCAAAATAAAAAAATAGAAAATGCTCAATTTTAGTTTGAAAAGCCGAGAAAAAAGTGAATTTTTTATAAAATTTATACGAAGTGATAGAATAAAAGAAACAAGGAGATGGGATGGATGACGAATATGTATAAAAAAATAATGGTAGCGATTGATGGTTCGGAAAAAGCAGAGAAAGCATTTGGCGAGGCTTTAGAATTAGCGAGAGATAACCAAGCAGAATTATTGATCGTTTCAATTATCAATAAAATCGATTTGACACATAGTGCCTATGCGTTCTCAAAAATCTATGCAGAAGAAAAACAAAAAACAGAAGTGGAACTATTGAAGAGAATCAATGATGCCAAAGAATTCGGGATTGAAACAATTCATGCAATTGTGGAGACCGGTGATCCAAGAACATTGATCGCCACTGTCTTACCAAAACAAGAGTCAATTGATCTTATCGTGATGGGGGCAACAGGTAAAGGCTCGATCCAACAAGCGTTAGTAGGGTCGACAGCTTCTTATGTGGTGACTCATGCGCCTTGTAATGTGTTGGTCGTTAAATAGATGCCGATTCCTGATAAGCTACGTTGCTGATTTCCAACGTGGCTTTTTTGTTCGTGAAGAGTAGTACTGCTAACTAAGGATGTTTGTAAAGGTAATAAATCCATAAGATCAATATCGTTAATGAAATAATCAACCCTAATTCATGTGAAAGTAGTTTTGGGGTGGGTTCCCAATGCCGAAGGGAAAATATTTTGTGGGAAAAATAAGCGACTGGTAAAAGTGTCAGCAATACGGAAAATTTACGCTTCGTCCATTTCGTGTAGTAGATTGCTAAAGTTGTCATTAGAAAAAAAGGAACATAAAAAACCAATTGTCCCAAAGTGTCCATATAATATACGCCTCCAAGGAAAAAAGAAATCTATAATTAAAAATAGCACTTTGTATGTTTGTGCACAAGAGGATATGTTATAAAATTTCTTGTTTTTTAAATAAAGTTGTTTTTTTGATTCTTGATGTACTTATTGTTATAATTCTTTTAAAGAAAGGGTGTAGTATTTCATGGACCAAGTGATATTAGAAGTTGATCTACATTTAGTAAACAATATCCGTATTTGCTATTATATTGTTAGTAATAGTGTGGAACCGCGAGTGTTAATGAACAAAATCGATGGTATTTTATCAAAAACGGATGTCCATCAATTTAATGATGGAGACGAAAGTTACTACAGTATTCCAGTTGAAAAAGTGATTTATACGAAAGTGAACGTGCGAAAAGATTTAGATACGAAAGAAATACATGCACCGATCTTCACTGAATATTGAAATAAGCTGGAGGCAATCAAAGATGAATCCCTATGAACAAATGATCCAAGAGTTGATGGATGGAAAAATCCAAAAAATAGAGGTCAAACGTGAGGAAGTCATGGCTTTTCGTGAAGCGTGGTTAAAAATTGAGAATCGCAAGTTTGTTGTTGGAAAGGCCGAACTGAATGGTAATGTGACGTACCACTATGACCCATCAAGATTGTATTAAAAGTAGGTTTTGATAGAAGTGTGGCGATTTGGAGATCAATCGCTTATTTTTGAAACACAAGAAATCCTAACAAAAAATCCCCGACAATCCTTGATTGTTGAGGATTTTTTTGTTTCTAGATCATGACAGACTCGCTCCGATCATCCCTATGAAAATATAAATTTTATTTGAATAGATTTTTGAATTTATCCGTTATTCCTTGAAAATCGACATTTTGGAGAAATTCTTGGGCTTTTTCTTTGTAAGGACCTAGTTGTTCTTTATGCTCTTCGAAAAATGTTTTGGCTTCAGTGAAATTGCCACTTTGGACCAGATCTTTAATTTTCTGAAGTATTTCTTCTTTATTCATAATGAAACACATCCTTTCTTTCCTAATATAATAGCAAAAATCTATGAAATTTTGTAAAAATAACTTCTGTGCTAAAGTCCGATAAAAAACTCGATCTAGAGACGGATGAATGTGATTTTTTTACAAGCTATACTCAAAGAGTAAAGAGGAGGTAGAAAAATGAAAGTAATCAAAGTATTAGTAGGTGCCGTTGTATTTAGTGGGTTGGCGTTATTTGGCTTGAAGTTTTATACCCAAGACGCTACTGGAGAATTACCAGCAGTTATAGACCAATTGAATCCGTTAGTCACTAAGGGAGAAGTGTATGTCAAAACAAAACAGCCTGATGAAGTCAATTCGTTTGGGACAGCAAAATATATCCAAAAGGCAGTTGATGCAAATGGCAACGAACGCGAGATTGAATTTAATGGGTTATCTGTTTTAAAAAAAGACCGTTACTTGAGATTGACGAATAAAGGCGCTCATGTAGAAACATACGAAGAAATTCCCAAAGAAGAGGTACCTAAAGAAGCATTAGCTATAATTGGTTGATTTTATTTTTATTATGTAAACTAAATGTTGAATTAAAAAATAAGCCTAAGAATAATTGATTAATAACTTAATCATTCGTTCTTAGGTTTATTTTATTTTCTCGCCATGCTCAATTTCAATTGATCGATCCGCCGTTCCAGTTTTTTGATCAAACCAGCAGGCAAGCCGATGATCTCAGCGGATGCTAAGACAGAAGAGAGCAACTGATATTCAAGTGCTTCTGCATGGATTTTACGATAGATGGTGGCTAGACGTTCGATGTACTCAAAATGAGTATAGCCAGTTTGAATGATCAAAAATTTCAACAAATCAATGGCTTTCTCGTAGTCTTGCTCAGAATAATAAGCCAATGCTTGTCGATAAAGTTTGATTTCAAGTAAATCGAGGGAAGCAGGGCTGTATCGGTTCGTCCATTCATTGACTGACACTTTTTTTTGGATATTACCAGCAGTATCACGGACGAAGATGATTGGGATTTCATTTGGATCCGCCTTTTTATGAATAAATCGTTCCACAGATTCTTGCTCCTTCCATGCGTTGTTAGCTTGAGTATAAGCTATTTTTCTAGGAAATACTAGTTCTTTTCTAAAGTAAGCATTTGTCCGCCCATGGCAGTAAATACTTGCTCAAAGTCATCGATTGGTACCGCACGATTTTTTATGCCATAAGGATCATTGACATAGATTGATTGATCATAGTAGCCAGTTACAACACAGGCATGGACTAATGGCGTGACTTGTACTTCACCGTTTGCAGTCGTCCAAGTCATGAAATCATTTTCTGTCGGCACTTGAAAATCGATCGTGACAGAAGCCCATACAGGTTTTTCTTCTTTTAGTGCATTTTTGATGTCAGTCAAGCTTGCATCCGTTTGCGGTTTGGTATGATAAGCGGTTTGCAGGATTTCTTGGGCTAACGTAGCGATTGGTGGAACATAGACACCCATTGCCCAGTCACCGCCCCAAATCTCACCAACGAACCCTTCATTTGGATCGCCATGAGTGCCATCAGCATTGAAAACGGGGACATAATTTAATTGTTCGGCTAATTGATTCTTGGTAGTTTCGTAGCCATAGAAGCGCAACAACATCGATAAGGCGGTTACTTCACAGCCATTCTCTAGTGCAGGTTCATCGAATTGATTTTCAAGAGGTACGTCGAGTAGTACTTGTTTTTCTTCGGTTTTGATTGTCTGCTCTATGTTTTCCTCCGTTATTGATTTTTTATCTTCTAATTGTTTATTTGTAAAGTAAAAGACGCCTGAAATCAACACTAGCACTGCCCCGCCTAGTAGTAATCGTTTTTTACTTTTTTGTTTTGACATGAAAGACTCCCCCAAACTTCTTTCTATTATAATTGTTTTTCTAAAAAAAACTACATGAATCTGCCTGATCAAATGTAAAAAACAAGGAAAAACAGTCCAAAAAACGATTTTTTTATTATGTTTAGCTGTTAAAATTTGTGAAAACGAAAACAGTACGCTATAATGCGGATAGATCAAATAAGAGTTTGATCAAATCACCACTAACGAAACACACAGATAAAACGAAATGATTTTCTGTGGCAAACTGTTTGAGTAGTTTAGGAGGATTTTGATGACGGAAGAAATGATTAATTTAGGAGAACAATATTCATGTAGGCCCATTGGTTTTACCAAATCAGTTGTTGGAGAAGTTGTTTCAAAAATGACGAATTGCGCCGTAGTCAAAGTTGCCCAATGCGCTATAGAAGATCAAGAATTATTAGAAGAAAAAGCTAGCATGGTAGTAGCTAAATATGATACATTTGAATAAGAAGATATGGACATGCAACATCGAATGATCATGTTGCAGGTCCTTTTAAGGTTATGAAACGAGCATTGAACACTAAGGCATAAGATAGAAAAAACGAAAACGCCTATTTCATTTTTGAGTTTTTTGGCTTATGACCGAAGTACTGCTCCTTGAATACCGTTTGTTCAGTTAGAGGGGATATGATTTACCCCTTTGATTTTCTAGTTTCAAGAGTTGAAAATAAAGGTGTGGATCGATAAGATGGTTTCCTTTTTTACAATAGTTCTTTTTTTATTTGTCATCGTCATGTGCTTATTTCTATGGCTTGTACGACGAGAGATCGTTTATAAAACGGTTCGGAATCGCTGGGTCTATTTAGTTGTTCCGTTCCTTGCTTTACTGGTTTTATGGTATACATTGGTCAGTCAACCAACCACTGATGAGTTAGTGAAAGGCGTCTTGGCTTCTCTTGTGTTATTGAGTTTCTTGTTAGATAGTCGAGGACTTACTACAGATGGGCTAGTTTTGAACAGCTTTGACCATCGTGGAGTGCCATATTCTGAAATCAACAAAGTCGTTCTTTACCAACCAAAAGATTCGAAAGAAGTCAAAATGAATTTTTTCCGGAACGGTTGGCGTGGTCCGTTATTGAAATTTTCTGTCTCATTAGAAGAATTGATTCCTTTTTTAGCAAAACACTTAAATGATGATGCAGAACTTGATATCATGATCGAGCATGAGGATGAATGATCCATTGAAATGACAAAAAGACAGCTCCTTCTTTTAGTAGAAGGAGCTGTCTTTTTGTATTAGTAGAATTAGCCAAACACGCGGAAACGATCAGCATCGTTCATATATTCTTTTTCGCCAGCTGGAGATTCAGGTGAACCAAAGACTAATTGTGCACGTAATTTCCAGTTTGCAGGAATCGACCATTCTTTTGCGACAGCTTCATCGATCACTGGATTGTAATGTTGTAGGTTTGCACCTAAACCTTCTTCGCTTAATGCCACCCAAGTATTGGCTGTAGCAATACCATTTGATTGTTCTGACCAATCAGGGAAGTTATCTGCATATAATGCAAATTGCTCTTGCAAGTTTTTGATCACATCTGTGTCTTTGAAGAATAAGACAGTACCATAACCTTTTTTGAAACTAGCTAATTTGTTTTGAGTATTTGGGAAAGCATCAGCAGGTGTCAGTGGACGTAAAGCTTCTTCTGTCATTTCCCATAATTTTTCATGTGCATCGCCAAATAAGATTACTGCACGTGTTGATTGCGCATTGAAAGCAGTAGGGCTTTCTTTGATTGCTTCTTGGATCAATGTTGTTAATTCTTCATTTGATTGTGATACGTTACGGCCTAGATCATAGATCGAACGGCGGTTTTTTAAGATATTTGTAAATTCAGTCATAGATTAGTTCTCCTTTAATTCGCTTTTCTGCGTTTTTTTCTTGATGACAAAACGAAGTATATCACCTTACAAAAAGTAAGTAAAACAAAACGCTTAACAAAATGTACGAATAGAAAAAAGATGTTTTTTTACATAAAAAATTCGTTACGATACCGTTTACATACTGAATATACCGACATTTAAGCTTTATGACATAAAGTAGACTATATAATTATTAAAAATAACCTATGTTTTTTCTTATTGTTTTCCCATTAAATTTTTGTTGTATTTATAGAAAATAAGTATATATTTCTTAAATAAATATTTTTACACGGATTTTCGGTAAATATGTGTATTATTTTCTGAAAATTAAAAGAATTGGGGTATGGGAATATGGAAAAACAAGACAAAGGGTTCTTCGGTCAGCCGAAGGGATTGTCTACATTGTTCTTCACAGAGATGTGGGAACGATTCAGTTATTATGGTATGCGTGCCTTACTGATCTATTATATGTACGACACGGTAGCAAATGGAGGCCTTGGTTTACCTCGTGCCACAGCGTTGTCGATCATGTCGATCTATGGTTCGTTGATTTATATGTCGAGTATCGTAGGCGGCTGGTTTTCTGATCGTGTGTTAGGAGCCAAAAAAACCGTCTTTATTGGTGGGGTCTTCATCATGATCGGTCATGTTGTTTTGGCATTGCCGTTTGGTGTCTCTACTTTATTTATCTCGATGGCGTTGATCATCATCGGTACAGCTTTCTTAAAACCAAACGTTTCGGGAATGGTCGGGCATTTATATACGAAAACCGATTTACGAAGAGATGCAGGATTTTCGATCTTTTATATGGGTGTCAATTTAGGCGCATTGCTCGCGCCGTTGATCGTCGGTACGATTGGTCAAGAGTATAACTACCATTTAGGTTTCTCATTAGCCGCTATCGGTATGTTCTTCGGGTTATTGCAATATGTGATCCAAGGACGTAAGACATTGGATGGAGTGGGTATGACACCTCCAAATCCTTTGACACAAGGCGAACGTAAAGGATTTATCCGTAATGTTGTGATCGCTTTGATCGTATTTGCTATTATTTTTGGTGGAGCGCAACTGACTGGACATTTGACGATCGATTTCTTTGTTAATACGATCAGTGTCTTAGGAATCGTTTTACCACTCTATTACTTTATCAAAATGTTGACTTCAAAAGATGTTTCAGTGGAAGAAAAACCACGTGTATGGGCATATATCCCATTATTCTTAGCAGCAATCATCTTTTGGTCATTGCAAGAACAAGGGTCATCGATCCTTGCCCTATTTGCAAGTGAACGAACACAATCGACCTTGATGGGTGTTCCGATCCAAGCAAGTTGGTATCAATCATTGAACCCGATCTTCATCTTTATTTTGACACCTGTGTTCGTTACTTTATGGACTCGTTTAGGTAAACGTCAACCATCAACTGTAGTGAAATTCTCTCTAGGGTTGTTATTTGCCGGATTGTCTTACCTATTACTGATGTTGCCAGGAATGTTATATGGAACAGCTGGAAAAGTCAGCCCACTTTGGCTGATCGGTAGCTTTTTCATCATCGTGATTGCTGAACTTTGCTTATCACCTGTCGGCCTATCAGTGACGACGAAATTGGCGCCTAGAGCCTTCGAATCGCAAACGATTGCGATCTGGTTCTTAGCAGATGCTTCTTCCCAAGCCATCAATGCACAAATCGCACGGTTCTATACACCAGGTACTGAATCTGCCTACTTTGGTATTATCGGCGTCGTTGCAATCGTCGGTGCAGTGATTTTATTTGCAATCAAAGAGCCAATCAAAAAATTAATGGGGTCGATCCACTGATTGGATCTACATCATTTGTCGGAGAGGACAGTCGTCCTGCTCCGGCTTTTTTATTTCCAAAATTTAAACGATAATAGAACAAATGTTCAGCTATCTTTGTTATAATGAAGAGGTATATCAACCAGGAAAAGGAGGCAATAAGGTGTCGTTACAATTTATCTTAGGGAATGGTCAAAAAGACCACCGCAAAGCACTGATCGATGAAGCCGCCGCTTGGCTTGACAAAGATGAAGAAAATCAAGTATTTTTCCTTGTACCTAACTATAATAAATTTGAACAAGAGCAAGAATTACTCGCTGAGATGCGTAAAAAAAGCGGAAAAAGCTCATTTAGCACAACCAACATGCAAGTATTCAGTTTCTATCGTTTGGCTTGGTACTTATTGCAACAAACTACGTTGCTGACAGGTAGTGAATTGACCGAATCTGGTTCAGCGATGATCCTCCGCCAAATTTTAGAAAAAAAACAAGAAGAACTGACGATATTTCGAGGAGAAATCCGCAAAAAAGGGTTTATCCGTCAGTTACAAGAGCTATATAGCGAACTACAAGTCGGAAAAATTTCCCCTGTTGATCTGTTAACTTCTGTGACAGGAGAATCTCCAAAAGAAGAAGACCGACAATTGAAAATGAAGGATCTACAACTGATTTTCTCTGCATTTGAAGAAGAATTAGTCCAACGCGCCCTACAATCTGAAGATGCGCTGACGGTGTTAGCGAATTATATGGCGACGCAGGATTATCATAAGATCAAGTTCTTAGTGAGTGGTTTTGCCCGGATCAATGCCCAAGAATACCAGTTGCTGCAAAAAATGATGGAAAAAGGACATCTAGTGGTCGATTTGCTATTGGATCGTCCCTACAAATCTGATCTACCCGATCCGTTGACCTTGTTCTTCAATACAGGAAAGATCTATTTCCAACTTCTCAACGCAGCAAGAGAATTGAATGTTCCTGTGGCTGTCGATCATTATGCACCGAATCGAGAACACCAAAACGAACTTCAAACATTACAACAAATGTGGGAAGAAACATCTAGCCAGCAGAAAAGCCAACCTGTGAAACTTGGCGCGCAAGAGACATTACATCTGTGGGAGGCAGAGAATCCAACGGAAGAAGTTCGCCAATTAGCGGTGGAGATCCGTCGTTTGGTCAGTCAAGAAGGATTTCGCTATCGAGATATCCAAGTGTTGACGAAGGATATGACACTGTATGGCAATTTATTGCGACCAATTTTCCAAGAGATGGCGATCCCTTTTTATCTGGATGAAGAGCAACTGATGGAAAACCATCCATTGATCGAATGGATCAACAGTTTGTTTGCTTTGGATCGTTATCAATATCGCCTAAACGACATCATGCGTTTCTTCAAGACGGAGTTGACGATCGGTCGGACAGATGAAGAGCTCGATCTGGCTACTTGGGAAGCTACTAGAAATCAATTCCGCACGAATTTAGATATCACGGAAAACGTAGCACTAGCGTACAACTACCAAGGGAAGTATTGGCTTCGCGAAAAAGATTGGCAATTTGTTGCCTATGATTTTGAAGCAGAACAGCTAGAAGACGTCAAACAACTAGAAGAGCAATCAAATACGATCAGGAGACTTTTTCGCGACATGGTGCCGGTGTTTTTGAAGAACATCAAAAAATGCCAAACAGGGCAAGAAGCAGTCACTTTGTTTTATCGCTTCTTGATCGAAAGCGGCGTACAACAACAATTGCTTTTTTGGCGAGACCAAGAAGTGGCGCGTGGCGGGTTAGCTGCGGCTAGAAACCATGAACAAACTTGGGGTGCTTTGATGGATCTTCTGGACGAGTATTCATTGATCTACGGAGAAACAGCATTCGATTGGTCATTATTTCAAGAGATCATCACGAGTGGTCTAGAAAATCTCAGCTATGGGAAGATCCCTACAGCAATCGATCAGGTGAGGATCAACCGGTTGGAACTTGTACGTGCCAATCAAGCAAAAGTAACATTTGCGGTCGGCTTGAATGACCAAGTGTTTCCAGATCGCCATGAAACTAAAGGTTTATTATCGAGTGAAGAACGTGAAGCGTTGAATCAAGGGTTAGGCGAGGATCAGTTTTTATTCGATCCAGCAAAAGAAAGTATGTCTTTCGAACCTTTCCAAGCGTATTTAGTGTTTGTTTCGGGAACGGAACGTTTGTACTTGAGCTACGCGCAGAGCTATGATACCAATCGGTTAAAAATGTCTCCGTATTTGAAACGAGTCGTTGACTATCTAGGTGTTCCAGTCGAGCCAAAATGCCAGTTGCAATTGACGAGTAAGCCAGATTGTTACGTTGGCACTTACCGTAGTGGGATCAATACGATCAATCGGGTCTATCGTTTAGCGAAAGAAGCCAAACAAGCAGTACCACTTTATTGGCAACAACTAAAAGAGTTAGTTCTGCGTTCGGATCAACGAAATTTTGCATTGACGATTTTTGAAAGTCAAGATCATCTAAATGTACCAGTTTCCTTATCAGAAGAAATGGCAGAAGCTCTTTATGGCAAAGAAATCTATACGTCGATCTCACGCATGGAAAACTTTTATAACTGTGAATATAAATACTTTGTCCAGTTTGGTTTGAAGCTGAAAGAACGTAATATCTATGGACTGACACCAGCTGCCACTGGAGACTTTTATCATGAATCATTGGATCGCTTCTTCAAATTGCTGTTCTCGAATCAACTGTCACTTGTGGCGATGTCGGAGAAGGAACGACAAAAATTTACTGAAAAAGTCTTACAGGAAGTATTTGGTGAATTACGCTTTGAGATTTTAGATAGCTCTGCCCGCATGAACTATATTCGTTACCAATTAGGGCAAACGATCCAAAAAGTGGCTTGGGCGTTACAAAAACAAAGCAAGAATACGGGCATGAAGCCATTACAGACCGAGATTTTATTTGGTCAGATCGCTGGTGCACGAGGGATACCAGGTTTGGAAATACCTTTAGACAAAGGCGGAAAACTCCACGTTCGCGGAAAAATCGATCGCATCGATGTGGCAACTGAACAAAGTGATACATGGTTAAGTGTAGTCGATTATAAATCAAGTGGTCGTTCGTTTGATGTGACTGAAGCTTACTACGGCATGGCGATGCAACTATTGACATATCTTGATGTGGCATTGATGGATGCTGTACGATTGACTGGGAAAGCTGCAGTCAAACCAGCAGGCTCTTATTACTTGCATGTGCATAATCCAGTCTTGACGGATACGACAGACGTCGAGAAGAATACCTTGAAGAAATTCAGCTATGACGGTGTTTTTGTCGATGATCCTGGTCTGTTAGAAGTGCTCGATCATTCATTGGAAGCAAAAGAAAGTTCGTTGATCTATCCGGTGAAGAAAAACGCCAAAGACGAGTTGCAAAAGGGCAGTTATAGTAAAGAGAATTTCTATACAGAAGAAGAACTTCAATTATTCATGAACCATAATCGTGAGAATATGCGTTTAGCTGGGGAAGCGATCACCTCAGGGGAGATCAAACTGAATCCCGCTTACAAAGACAAACAACGGATTGCTTGTGAGCATTGTCCGTTCAGAAGTATTTGTACGTTTGATGTCATGCTCAAAGAAAATAATTATCATCGTTTAGAAAAACTGGATAAAGATGAAGCATTGCGCAGAATACTAAAAAGGAGTGAAGACGAGTGACATCAATTCCTTTAAAACCGGAAAATGAACGTTTTACCGATGAACAATGGCAAGCGATTTTTGACCAAGGCGACAACCTACTTGTTTCGGCTTCCGCTGGCTCAGGTAAGACGACTGTGTTAGTCCGCCGAGTGATCGAAAAGTTAAAAATGGGTGTCAATATCGACGAGTTGCTGATCGTGACGTTTACAGAAGCGGCAGCAAGAGAAATGAAGGAACGGATCCAAGTAGCCTTGCAAGAAGCAGTGAATAGTGAAAGTGATCCGGTCTGGCAAAAACATTTTACGAAACAGCTCGTTTTACTACCCACCGCCAATATCTCGACACTCCATGCGTTTTGTTTAACGGTGATCCGTAAATATTACTATTTGATCGATATCGATCCAGTCTTTCGGATGTTGACGGATGAAACGGAAACGATCTTGATGAAAGAAGATGTCTGGGATGAGATCAGAGAACAACTTTATGCAGAAAATCGCGAAGCTTTTTTTCAGCTGACGATGAACTTTTCAAATGATCGCTCAGACGATGGTTTGACTAACCTCGTGTTTTCTCTCTATGATTTTGCCAGAGCGAACCCTGATCCGTTGGCTTGGTTGAATCGTTTACCAGAAGCATATCGGCTAGAAGAGGGATTAGCAGCTTCTGCATTGTACCAAGAACAGATCCGACCGCTCGTCTTGGCTGATTTACTTCATTGTACGCAGCTATACGAAGAAATGGTCGTTTTGGCACAAGAAGAAGGACTTGAAAAAATGTTTGATCAAGTCTCACAAGAACAAGCGAGTATCCAACAAATCTATGAACGTTTCCTGAGTGATGAGTTGGACGAAGCTTACCAAGCTTTAGAAAACCTGACGTTTTCGACCTTCAAAAGTAGTCGGAAAGCAGAGTTGAAAGAGCGTTCTGCTGAAGTAAAAACCTTGAGAGACCGTGCCAAAAAAATCTTACAACAAATTGGCAAAAACTACTTCCCGGTTTCACCTGCACAAATTGAAGAGTTGAGTCAAAAAGCGTTCCCCCTCGTGGAACAAATGACCGAAGTCACTAAGCTTTTCATGGAAGGCTTCAGTGCGCGCAAACGTGAAAAAGGCGTACTAGATTTCAATGATCTGGAACACTTGGCGTTACAAATATTGACGAAACAAACAGAGGAAGAGTGGCTACCAAGCGAAGCATCGGTTTATTATCGCAGAAAGTTTAAAGAAGTCATGGTCGACGAGTACCAAGATGTCAATCAATTGCAAGAAGAATTGCTCTATTGGGTCAGAGAGCCAGATGAAGAGAGAGGCAATCTCTTTATGGTGGGAGATGTCAAACAGTCGATTTACTCCTTTCGTTTAGCAGATCCAACTCTATTTATCAATAAATATGAGAAATTCTCGGAAGAAAAAGGGGGACGACGAATCGTCTTAGCTGAGAATTTCCGTTCAAGGCAGGAAGTCTTAGCGTTTACCAACTTGATTTTTGAGCAGTTGATGGACCCAACAGTTGGACAAATCGCTTATGATGAAGCGGCTCGGCTGGTTCTAGGTTTTTCTGGGTTTCCAGAAAATGAACGATTTGCACCAGAAGTCTTGATCTATGAAAAGGAACAAGAAACGACAGAAAGCGAGTTGCCGATGGACGATATGTTGGAAGACAAAACAGAAGGGGAACTCTTGATGACTGGTTTGAAAATCCGTGAATTGATCGATTCAAAATTCATGATCTACGACAAAAAAAGTCAAGAAGAGCGCCCGATCGAATTCAAAGATATCGTGTTATTGACACCAACGAAGAAAAATAATTTGACGATTTTAGAAGTATTCAAAACGTTTGATATTCCGTTGGAACTCAATGATGCCCAAAATTATTTCCAAGCGACAGAAATCAGGATCATGATTTCATTGCTCCAATTGATTGACAACCCTTATCAGGATATCCCATTAGCTTCAGTGTTACGTTCACCAGTCGTGGGCTTGATCGAACCAGAGTTAGCACGTATCCGATTAGCCGGTAAGGCGCATACTTACTATGATGCAGTCTTAGCTTATCAAAATAATAACCAAGATGAATTAGCGGCTAAATTGCTTCATTTCAATGAGCAACTGGAACAATGGCGAGAGTTAGCGCGGCGTTCTTCGATCACGGACTTATTATGGGAAATCTATTACCAAACAGGGTATTTAGAATATGTCGTTGGGTTGCCAGCTGGTGCACAACGTCAAGCGAATCTGTATGCGTTAGTGGATCGTGCCAAAGCTTATGAACAAAGCTCGTTTCGTGGTCTCTATCAGTTTGTACGATTTATTGAGAAAATGCAGGAGAAAGACAAAGACTTGGCGGAACCAGTGATTGCTTCTAGTGACAATGCCGTTCGTGTCATGACTATCCATGCAAGTAAAGGATTAGAGTTCCCCATCGTTTTCTTATTAGATATGACGAAGCAATTCAATCTGCAAGACTTGAAAAACCGTTATGCCTTCGAAGAAAAACTAGGTGCGGGCGTGCGCTACATGGAGCCAGACACGCGGGTCTTGTTTGATACATTGCCTTATCAAGCCATCAAATTAGCCAAACAGAAGAAATTGCTTTCCGAAGAAATGCGTAAATTATACGTAGGACTGACTAGAGCAGAGCAAAAATTGTTTATTGTTGGTTCGTACAAAAGCAAAGAAGACACGTTCAAAGCCTGGTCAGAAGCAAGTGAGCAAACGGATGTAGTGTTAGATCCTGTGATTCGCCTGAAAAGTTCGAGTAGCTTGATGAATTGGATCGGTTACAGCTTGATCCGTCATCCTAAAATGACCGAATATTTTCCAGAAGTCACGCCTTTACCACAACTGAAAAATTCACCGGGAGATTTTACGATCACCTGGATGGATCAACAAGAGATTTTAACCCAACGCCAAGCATTGACAGTCAAAGGAGAGCAAGCAGAAGAGCAAAAAGGAGATCTAACCCCATTAACGACTGAACTACAAGCACGTTTAGCCTTCAGTTATCCTTATGAGGCTTCTGCACAAA
This sequence comes from Enterococcus mundtii, assembly GCF_013394305.1. Taxonomy (NCBI): domain Bacteria; kingdom Bacillati; phylum Bacillota; class Bacilli; order Lactobacillales; family Enterococcaceae; genus Enterococcus; species Enterococcus mundtii. The sequence goes on from NZ_AP019810.1 coordinate 2,967,965, forward strand.
CAACGAGTTATCAATCAGTTTCTGAGATCAAACGGTTGTTTGAAGATCCAGACGACTCTCCAGAGGCACGTTTGACTTGGGAAAGCAGTGATAAAAAAGCCTTTGCTCAGCCTTTCAGGTATACGCAAGACCAATTAGCTGAACCACGCTTTGTACAAAAAGAGCGCAAAGTTTCTGCCACAGCTGTTGGGACAGCAACACATTTTCTGTTACAAGTCCTACCATTGGAACAGTTGACGAAAGAAAGCATCGAAAAAGAACTGACGACCCTCGTCAAAAAACGTTTAGTCGATGAACAAGTAGCGAAACGTGTGCCAATTGATTCCATCTTATGGTTTTATGAATCTACCCTTGGCCGATCACTGATCGAACATCCAGAAAAAGTGAAACGCGAACAACCATTTTCAATGCTTCTACAAGCAGAAAAGGTATTCGATCACTACCCGAATGAAGACGATGAATTATTGATCCATGGGATCGTCGATGGATATCTTGATTTGGGGGAGTATGTGCAGCTTTATGATTTCAAGACTGATTTTATTTTACATCCTGAAAACCCAGAGGAAATCACTAAGGTCATCAGCAAATACCGCGGGCAATTGAACTTATACCAACGGGCATTGAGTGAAGCGTTGAATAAACCCGTTCAAGATGTCTTTTTGGTTTTGTTACAGGCGAAGAAAATAATAAATCTTAATAAAGAATAAGAAGTGAGCAAACTGGACTTACACTTTGTAAGTAATATGCTATACTCATGAAAAGAGGTGAGTAAGATGGAGCTAACACAGACAGAATTCATTCTGTGTCCCAAATTTGAAAAAACATTCTCGATTTTAGGGAAAAAATGGAATGGATTGATTATCGATGTATTACTCGAAAATGGTCCGCAGCGCTTTGTTGATCTCTCTGCAAAAATCCCGATGGTCAGTGACCGTGTCTTGGTCGAACGATTAAAAGAGCTTGAAAAAGAAAAGATCGTTACCCGTAATTTTTCGTGTAATGAATCCAGTCGTTCAGAATATATGCTGACAGAAAAAGGGGCAGATCTACAAAAAGCGATGGTCCAGTTGCAGCTTTGGAGTGAGAAATGGGTCACACCCGAAGAATGCAGTTGATTTTGCATCAAAAATCTTGTACACTAGTTTTTAGTTGAATAGACAAAAAGAATGTTGACGAAAAAGAGTAGTTTGGCTAAACCAGTATAGGGAGATCTGTCATGGACTGAAAGCAGATTCTGTGTTTGAAAAATGAAGTTCACTTTCCGAGTTCGTCTGAGAGATTTTTCAGACCGGCAGTATGTCTGTCGTTATTAAAATGAGTGTACGATCTCGTTGGGATCGTAAATTAGGATGGTAACGCGAAGACCTCGTTCCTTGATAGGAATGAGGTCTTTTTTGTAGTTGAATTTAAAGGAGGAAATCGCATGTCTTTACAAGCACAACTCGAAAGCTTGAAAGAAGCAACGATCGTCAAGATCAAGCAGGCGCAGGATTTGAAAGAACTAAATCAAATCCGTGTCGAAACATTAGGGAAAAAAGGACCGATTACTGAGGTCTTACGTGGAATGAAAGATCTAAGTGCCGAAGAGCGTCCGAAAGTGGGAAGCTTTGCCAATGAGATCCGTGATCTATTGACACAAGAAATCGAAGAAAGAAAAGCAGTCTTGGAAACCGCCGCAATGAATGAAGCATTAGAAAAAGAAACCATCGATGTAACGCTTCCAGGTAGCTCAGTCAAACAAGGTACACGCCATATCTTGACGCAGATCATGGAAGAAATCGAAGATATTTTTATCGGTATGGGGTATCAAATCGTTGAAGGATATGAAGTCGAGTCAGACCACTATAACTTTGAACGAATGAATTTACCAAAAGACCATCCGGCACGTGATATGCAAGATACTTTTTATATCTCAGAAGAAATCTTGATCCGTACGCATACGTCGCCTGTGCAAGCACGTACCATGGAAAAACATGATTTTTCAAAAGGTGCGCTACGCATGATCTCACCAGGAAAAGTTTTCCGACGTGATACTGATGATGCAACACACAGCCATCAATTCCATCAAATCGAAGGATTGGTGATCGACAAGAACGTGACGATGGGTGATCTAAAAGGAACACTTGAAGTCGTGATGAAGAAAATGTTTGGTGAAGATCGCCAGATCCGTTTACGCCCAAGCTACTTCCCATTTACAGAACCATCTGTTGAAGTCGATGTCAGCTGTTTCAAATGCGGTGGTTCAGGCTGTAACGTCTGCAAACACACAGGTTGGATCGAGATCTTAGGTGCTGGTATGGTTCATCCAAATGTCTTGGAAATGTCAGGGATCGATCCTGAAGAATACTCCGGATTTGCTTTTGGACTTGGCCCAGATCGTGTCGCAATGTTACGTTATGGGGTCAACGATATTCGTAATTTCTATCAAAATGACTTGCGCTTCTTAAGTCAGTTCAAGGGGGAGTAAAAGAATGTTAGTATCATATAAATGGCTGAATCAATACGTTGATTTATCAAATGTGACACCGCAAGAACTTGCAGACAAAATGTCAGTCACAGGAATCGAAGTCGAAGGTGTAACTGTACCTGAAGAAGGCTTGAAGAAAATCGTTGTCGGAGAAGTGAAGGAATGTATTCCACATCCTGATTCGGATCATCTATCGATCTGTCAAGTCGACATTGGCGAAGAAGAATTATCACAAATCGTTTGTGGCGCACCAAATGTCAAAGCAGGAATCAAAGTCATCGTGGCTTTACCAAATTCACGGATTGCGGGCAATGTCAAAATCAAAAAAGGCAAGATGCGTGGACAAGTCTCGAATGGGATGATCTGTGCCTTACAAGAAATCGGTTATTCTGACAGTGTCGTACCGAAAGAATATTCAGAAGGCATCTACTATTTGCCACAAGAAGCGGTCAATGGAGAACCAGTCTTTTCTTATCTAGATATGGACGATGCTATCATCGAACTATCGATCACACCTAACCGTGCCGACGCATTATCAATGAGAGGTGTGGCATATGAAGTTGGCGCGATCTACCGCCAAAAACCAACATTCAATGATGAAAAGTTAGTAGAAGTTGAACGTAAAGCTTCAGAGAAAATTGCGGTAAAAGTAGAAGACGAAGAATTGGTAACAGCATACCAAATCCGCATCATTGAAAACGTCAAGATCCAACCGAGTCCACAATGGTTACAAAATATCTTGATGAATGAAGGAATCCGACCAATCAATAACGTCGTTGATATCACAAACTATATCTTATTATTGTTCGGTCAACCGTTACATGCATTCGACTATGATAAGTTAGGTTCAGAAGAAATCGTGGTGCGTCATGCAGCAGAAGAAGAGAACATCGTGACGTTAGATGGCGAAACGCGTTCATTGACTTCAGAAGACTTGGTCATCACAAATGGACAAGTGCCAGTGGCTTTAGCTGGAGTAATGGGTGGACAAGACTCAGAGATTACGGAAACAACGACAACCGTTGCGTTAGAATCCGCTTTATTCGATCCCATCTTGATTCGCCGCACAGCCAAACGTTTCAATTTACGTAGTGAATCATCTGCGCGCTTTGAAAAAGGCATCAATAAAGGAACCGTCGGCGAAGCAAGCGATGTTGCAGCAGCGATGATCGTTGCTTTAGCAGGAGGAGAAGTGTTACAAGGAGCGGTCAAAGGTTCTGAGTATCAAGCAAAAGAAGTCGAAGTACAGATCACATTGAAGCGCATCAACCAGTACCTTGGCACAATCTTAAATGTCGCTGAAGTAAGTGAGATCTTTGAAGCATTAGGATTCGGCTATCACCTCGATGGAGAAACTTATACTGTTGTTGTACCTCCAAGACGTTGGGATATCCAGATCGAAGCAGACATCATCGAAGAAGTGGCACGTATTTATGGGTATGATCGTTTACCTTCAACGTTACCAAGCGGCGAAACAGTTGCAGGTAGTTTGACACAAGAACAAGCGACAACACGAAAGATCCGTACATTACTTGAAGGCAGTGGTCTAACTGAAGCCATTAGTTATGCACTGACAACGGAAGATAAATCACGTCAATTCGCTTTGAAAGAAACAGCCATCACTCGCTTGGATTGGCCGATGAGTGAAGACCGTTCTGTCTTACGTATGAACTTGATCAGTGGTCTTTTGGATAACGTCCAATATAACACGGCACGTAAAAATTCAGATGTCGCATTTTATGAAGTAGGTCGCGTCTTCTATCAAGAAAACGATCCATTGACTCATCTACCACAAGAAGTCACTCACGTAGCTCTTGCGGTGTCTGGCACATGGGAAGAGAAGAGTTGGCAAAGTAAGCCACAAGCGGTTGATTTCTTTACAGTAAAAGGAATATTAGAAAATGTATTCGAACAACTTTCCATCAATGAGGAAATCACTTATCAAGCGTTGACAACGATCGATGAACTTCACCCAGGTCGGACGGCGGCCATTTATTTAGGTGAAACAATGATCGGGTTTGTTGGCCAAGTGCATCCTATGACTGCTAAAGCTTACGATATTCCAGAAACTTATGTGGCAGAGTTTGATTTAGCCACAGTTGTGGAAGCATCACAAAAAGGCATCACTTTCCGACCAGTCACAAAATTCCCAAGTGTGACGCGTGACATTGCGATGTTAGTAGCTGAACAAGTGACGAATCAAGAAATCGTTCGCACAATCCAAGCAGCTGCTGGCCGATTCTTGACAAATGTCGAACTATTCGATGTCTACCAAGGAGCAAATATTGAAGCAGGGCATAAATCAGTCGCCTATACGTTAAGCTTTGAAAATCCCGAAGCAACGTTGACAGATGAAGAAATCAACCAAGCAATGAGCAAGGTTGAAAAGGCGTTGACAGAAACAGTTGATGCAAGTATTCGTTAAACCTTAATAATAGAAGAAAAAACTGGGACAAAAATCATTCAATGATTTTTGTTCCAGCTTTTTTGTGTGATTACTGATTGAAATAATTGATGCCCATTGCCGCTTTCACTTCAGAAAGTGTGGCTGCCGCAACTTTAGCCGCTTCTTCACTACCATGACGTAAGATATCCATCACGGCTTGTGGGTCCTTCGCCAATTCTTCACGACGTGCGCGGATCGGTGCGAACTCTGCTTCTAATACGTCGATCAAGTAACGCTTGATTTTCACGTCACCGAGTCCACCACGACGATAGTGGGCTTTCATCTCTTCGATTGCTTCTTTGTCTGTACCAAAAACATCTAAGTACGTAAAGACCATATTGCCTTCGACTTGTCCTGGATCTTGGACATGGATGTGATTTGGATCAGTATACATACTCATCACTTTTTTCTGTAAAACATCCGCATGGTCAGAAATGTAGATGCCATTTCCTAATGATTTACTCATTTTTCCGTTACCATCGATCCCAGGTAAACGACCCATTCCTTTAGGAGGGAAGACGGCTTTCGGTTCAACTAGTACTTCTCCATAAGTGTGATTGAAACTTTGGACGATCTCTTGCGTTTGTTCCAACATTGGTTTTTGGTCTTCACCAACTGGCACTAGATTCGCTTTGAACGCAGTGATGTCAGCAGCTTGTGAGACAGGGTAGATAAAGAAGCCTGTTGGGACACTTTCACCAAATTTCTTTTGCTCGATCTCCGTTTTAACAGTCGGGTTACGACGCACACGACCAATACTTACTAAGTTTAAGTAATACATTGTCAACTCAGCTAATTCAGGGATTTGCGACTGGATAAACAATGTTGATTTGGCAGGATCTAAACCAACCGATAAGTAATCTAAAGCAACTTCTAATACATTGGAAGACACTTTTTCAGGGTCTTTCGCATTGTCAGTCAAGGCTTGCATATCTGCGATCATTACGAACAACTGATTGTTCTCATCCGCTTGCATTTCTACACGTTTTTTCAAAGACCCGACATAATGGCCTAAGTGTAGTTTGCCAGTAGGACGGTCTCCTGTTAAAATAATATTTTTCAAAAAAGAACACCTCTTTGTAATTTCTAAGACTAATACTTAATATCTTACCGTTTTTTTGCAGAATTAACAACAGGATAAACCGAAAATCATTGAAAAAATCAGTCAGGAAATCGTTATTTATACAAATGGTAAAAGAAAACGGACAAAGGAATTTTCTTGGAAACTTTACAAGTTGCTTCGCTTTCGGATATAATGTGTTCTATTATATATCTTTAAATGAAATCTTACTAAATAATAATGGGAGTGTAATGTTATGACAATGATTAAATTTGATAGCGTGGAAAAGTATTACGGCAAATTCCATGCGTTGAAAAACATCAATCTTGAGTTTGAAAAAGGGGAAGTTGTCGTTGTCATTGGTCCATCAGGATCAGGAAAAAGTACGATGCTTCGCTGTATCAACGGCTTAGAAACAATCACTTCAGGAAAGCTTTTGATCAATGATGTCGATATTCGCGATAAAAACACAAAATTGACGGAGATTAGAAAAAATGTCGGAATGGTCTTTCAACATTTTAATCTTTACCCCAATAAAACAGTTTTAGAAAACATCACATTGGCACCAATCAAAGTATTAAAACAAGATGAGGCAACTGCTGTAAAAAATGCGGAAAAGTTTTTAAAGACAGTCAATATGCTAGATAAAAAAGATTCCTATCCTTCCATGTTATCTGGTGGACAACAACAGCGTGTAGCGATTGCTCGCGGCTTAGCGATGAATCCCGAAATGCTGTTATTTGACGAGCCAACATCTGCCTTGGACCCAGAGATGATCGGTGATGTATTGGACGTAATGAAAAAATTGGCAAGAGATGGCATGTCAATGATCGTGGTCACACACGAAATGGGCTTTGCGAAAGAAGTGGCAGACCGTGTCATTTTTATGGCGGACGGACAAGTATTAGAAGATAGTCGCGATGTACGCAATTTCTTCGATGATCCAAAAGAGGAACGTGCAAAACAATTTATCAGTAAAGTAATCAATCATTGATAGGAGGAACGATATGCGTAAGACAACATTCACTCGTTTATTATTTCTTTTTGGGCTAGTATTTCTAGTATTGAGCGGCTGTAAAGGTAGCAGTTTGGCAGAAAAAGATATTTTGACTCGTAGTAAAGAAACGAACGAGATCATTTGGGGTGTCAAATACGATACACGATTGTTTGGGATGATGGATATCGAAAGCCGCACTGTTCAAGGGTTTGATATCGATATCGCCAAAGCAATCACGAAGAAGATTTTAGGAGAGGACGGAAAAGCAGAGTTTGTCGAAGTCACTTCTAAAACAAGAATCCCATTATTAAAAAATGGGAATATCGATGCCATCATTGCGACGATGACGATTACCGAAGAACGTAAAAAGCAAGTCGATTTCTCTTCAGTTTATTTTGACGCCGGACAATCATTGCTCGTTGAAAAGGGTAGTCCCATCAAAAGTGTGGAGGATTTAAACGCTGAAACGACTGTTCTAGCGGTAAAAGGCTCGACTTCAGCTGCCAACATCAGAGAACATGCACCTGATGCGCGGATCTTGGAGTTAGAGAACTATGCAGAAGCATTTACTGCCTTACAATCGGGGCAAGGTGATGCCATGACGACAGACAATGCGATCTTACTCGGAATGGCAGCGGAGAACCCTAGCTATGAATTAGCAGGTGGAACATTTACCAAAGAGCCTTATGGTATTGCAATCAACAAAGGACAAGAAAATTTCTTAGATGCAGTCAACCAAGCATTAGCGGAAATGGTTGAAGACGGCACCTACGATAAGATTTATGAAAAATGGTTCCCAGATACGACTCAGGGAAAAATTGATTAAGGAGGGAATACAATGACTGAATTGATACAAACTTATGGGCCAGCCTTCCTTGATGGATTTAAAGTAACGATCCTATCAAGTGTCTTGGCACTTTTATTCAGTTTGATCATCGGAACGTTGATGGCGATTTTTCAATTGTCACACAATAAATGGATTCGTGGTTTAGCGAAAGCCTATGTTGAATTTTTTAGGAATATCCCGTTATTGATCATCGTGATGTTCTTCTATGTCGTATTACCACTTTATTGGATCAGCTTTGATGGTTTTCAAGCAGGAACGATCGGGCTGACGATCTATACTTCCGCATTTATTGCAGAAACCGTTCGTTCGGGCATCCAAACTGTGCCAAAAGGTCAAATGGAGGCTGGTCTTTCATCAGGATTTACTTACTCAGAGACGATGCGTTACATCGTATTGCCACAGGCATTTAAAATCGTTATCCCACCATTAGGCAATCAATTTATCAATTTGGTCAAAAATTCATCGATTTTAGCAATTGTTGCTGGTTTGGATATCATGTATCAAGGGGATTTGATCGCTAGTGAAACTTTCAACACGTTTGATACCTATATCATCGTCGGTTTATTTTACTTGATCATTACCTTACCATTGTCTTATTTGATGGTTTATCTTGAGAAAAAATGGGCAGTTCGTTCATAGAAAGGAGAATCTCAATGGATTTTAGTGGTGCATTTTCATGGATGAATATTCGCTTTTTACTGGAAGGACTAAAAGTAACGATCGAAGTTTCGCTCTTCTCCATCATTTTTAGTTTTCTGATCGGTGGGCTGACAGGTGTTCTTCGTTTTGCGAGTATTCCTTATTTATCAAAAATAGTAGGTTTGATTATCGACATCATTCGTAATCTGCCATTATTGCTGATCATCTTTTTCACTTATTTTGCTTTACCGCAAATCGGTATCCAAATGAACATCTTTTGGTCAGCAGTTGCAGCATTGACGATTTTTGAATCTGCCATGTTATCAGAGATTTTCCGTGCAGGTTTGAATGCTGTGCCGAAAGGTCAGATGGAAGCAGGGCTTTCCACGGGATTAAGCTATGTGGAAACGATGCGTACGATCATCATGCCGCAAGCATTTAAGTCAATGATCCCTGCTATCGTCAGTCAGTTGATCTCGTTGATCAAAGATACTTCTTTAGCGGTGATCATCTCGTTGCCAGAATTGACACACCAAGCGCGGATCGTCTACGGTCAAAATACCAATTATGTCTTACCAATGTTCGTTATGATGACTTTCATGTATTTTGTCGTATGTTACGCACTTTCTTTACTTTCTTCTTACCTAGAAAAAAGAAAGTATAGTTATTAGTAGAAAAAATCGTATTTTAAATGGGAATTAAGAAGGAATCCACGAAATTTTTTTAAAAATTTTTTGTGGATTCCTTCTTACGTTATCCAAAAAATCCATCGGGACACGTGTTGAGTCGTCATGTGGAAAAAGAGCAGGAAAGCAGATTGTAGGACTTGATAAATCACGTCAAAAAGTCCACAATATAGAAGGTAGAATTTTTTTGAAAAAGGATGATTCGATTGACAGATAAACGTCCGATCGGTTTTATTGATTCAGGAGTTGGCGGTCTTACAGTCGTCAAAGAAGCATTGAAGCAATTGCCGAATGAAAACATATTATACGTTGGCGATACCGCGCGCTGTCCATATGGACCAAGACCAGCAGAGCAAGTGATCGCTTATACATGGGAAATGACGAATTATTTAGTTGAAAAAGGCATAAAGATGCTTGTGATTGCCTGTAATACGGCAACTGCGGTCGCATTAGAAGAAATCAAAGCAACACTCTCGATTCCAGTGATCGGTGTGATTTTGCCAGGAACGAGAGCGGCAGTCAAACAAACGAAAAATCACCGAGTAGGGGTGATTGGAACAATTGGAACCGTCAAAAGTGCCGCTTACGAGACGGCCTTGCTGGATAAAGCACCCGAACTGAAAGTCACCAGCTTGGCGTGTCCAAAGTTTGTGTCAGTCGTAGAAAGTAAAGAATACCGATCATCAGTCGCTAAAAAAATCGTGGCCCAAACTTTAGCTCCATTAGAATTAAAAGGGATCGACACCTTGATTTTAGGTTGCACCCATTATCCACTCCTTCGCCCGATCATTCAGAATGTTATGGGGGATAAAGTCATGCTAATCGATTCAGGAGCAGAAACGATTGGCGAAGTTTCGATGTTACTTGACTATTTTGAAATCAGTAATTCACCACAAAATGGCCGAACGCTTTGTCAGTTTTATACGACAGGATCAGCTAAAATGTTCCATGAGATTGCCCAAGATTGGTTAGGATTAAAAGAACTGATCGTTGAATCGATTGATTTAGGAGGAAAAGAGCAATGATGCGTCATGACGGAAGAAATGTCCAAGATTTACGTAAAATCACGATTGAAACAAATGTGCTGAAGCATCCAGAAGGATCAGTTTTGATCAGCTTTGGCGATACGAAAGTGATTTGTGCGGCAACGGTTGAAGAGACAGTCCCCCCGTTTTTAAAAGGGACTGGTAAAGGATGGGTGACAGCAGAATACAGTATGTTGCCCTGCGCCACGAATACGAGAAATCGTCGTGAAAGCAGCAAAGGTAAGTTAAGTGGACGGACGATGGAGATCCAACGTTTGATCGGTCGTTCGTTGCGTGCGGTCGTCGATCTCGAGAAACTTGGTGAACGCAGTATCATCGTTGATTGTGACGTGATCCAAGCAGACGGTGGCACCCGAACAGCAAGTATTACCGGTGCATTTGTGGCTTTAAGATTAGCTATCGAAAAATTATTACAGAAAAAAGTGTTAGCGAATGATCCAATCAAAGAACATTTAGCCGCCATCAGTGTAGGGATTTTAGCTGATGGGACATGTGTGACTGATTTGGATTATCACGAAGACGTTGCAGCAGAAGTCGATATGAACTTAGTGATGACGGAATCGGGCAAATTTGTGGAAATCCAAGGGACAGGCGAAGAAGCTACCTTTGATGGTGAACAATTGAACGAAATGCTTGTTTATGGCAAAACAGCGATCGAATCACTGATTTTTGAACAAAAAAATGTTTTGTTGAGTGAATGGTCAGACACTACGCCTGAACCGACAGAAAAAACGATTGTGATTGCTACTCGAAATGCAGGCAAAGCAGAAGAATTCCGTACCTTATTTGCGAAAGAAGGCTATACAGTCAAAACATTGTTTGATTATCCTGAGATACCTGATGTCGAAGAAACAGGTACAACATTCGAAGAAAACGCTCGGTTAAAAGCAGAAACGATTGCTCAAGTATTGAACCAGCCAGTATTGGCGGATGACTCTGGCCTGAAAGTCGATGTGTTAGGTGGTAGACCAGGAGTTTATTCTGCCCGTTTTGCTGGCGAACATAAGAGTGATGCGGCAAATAACGCAAAATTACTTTTTGAATTAACCGATGTAGCTGATGAAGAACGCACCGCACAATTTCATTGTACGTTGGTTTTCGCTGAGCCAAATAAAGAAAGTTTAGTAGTGGAAGCAGAGTGGCCTGGACGAATTGGTCGGATACCTAAAGGCGAAAATGGTTTTGGCTATGACCCTTTGTTCATTCCTGATGGGTACACTCAAACAGCGGCAGAAATCTCAAGTGAAGAAAAAAATAACCACAGTCACCGAGGCTTGGCTATGGCAAAACTAAGCCAAGTTTGGCAGGGATGGTTGGAAGGAGTGGAGTAGATGCGCTATTTAGTCGTTAGTGACAACCATGGGGATCGAGCAATCATCAAAGAATTGCTGACCCAGTATCAAAATCAAGTTGATTATTTCTTTCATTGTGGCGATTCAGAACTTGACGCAACAGATGAAGTTTGGGAAACTTATCTCGGTGTACAAGGCAATTGTGATTTCGGCACAGACTTTGAGACCAAACGAGTTGTAGATACTGGGCTTGATCGGGTATATATGACGCACGGCCATTTATCGAATGTCCGCTTTGGTTTGACTCAGTTAGCCCTTGAAGCAAAAGAGCAACAAGCAACGATTGCTCTTTTTGGGCACACCCATCAACTAGGGTGTGAATTTGAAGAAGGTATCTTGTTCTTAAATCCAGGAAGCATTTCCCAACCTCGAGGAATGATCCAAATCCCAGCTTACGCAATCATTGAGAGTACGAAAGAGACACTTGCTGTCCAATACTATAATCGATCACACAAAAAAATCGATAACATGGCATTTGAATATAAACGCTGACAAACAAACTCTAATTTTTGCTAAAAAAAGAAATGTTTGTATAGATTTTGCATCCGTTTTCGGTAAAATAGAGATATTGAAAGAATTTGAAATGGAGGGCCAATACATGATTGGACCAATTGTAAGAGAGTTATTACTGCAAAATCAAGAGACATTTTTGGTTCCAGCAGAAAACGTGGCAAATGTTATGTATCAACATCCGTTATCGCATGGACTATTAGTTTTATCGAAAGTTGGCTACACTAAAATCCCTGTCTTAGGGAAAGATGATCGCTTTGTTGGTCTAGTCAGTCTGTCGAATGTTGTCAATAAGATGATGGACCTACAAACAATCAGTATGGAACCATTAGAAGGCCTAACAGTTGCTGATGTAATGGAAACCGATGTACCAACCATTGATGAAAATTGGGAACTAGAAGAAGTTCTTCATTTACTAGTGGATGCTTCGTTCTTGCCAGTTGTCACAGAGGATAAAGTGTTCAAAGGAATCATCACACGAAAAGAGTTATTGAAAGCAGTCAATTACATGGTACACGAATTAGAACGTCAAAATATTGTATCACCAAAAATAGATGTAGATGATTTAAGAGAAAGAATCGATATCGTTAGTTAAAGGTAATTGATCCTACTCACAAAATAGAAAGACATAAAACAAATGAAGCGACGCCTAAAAGTTAGATTATATTTCTAACTTCTGGACGTCGCTTCATTTGAAGTATTAAGGAATGGCACGAGTGGGAATAAAGTTTGTCCTGAGAATCAAATAATTTAGTCATTTTAGACATTTTTCTAATGATTAAAAAAAGAGGTCAAACCTAAACACTTCTGTTCATTCGGTTTTAGATGGTAGGAGAGGGCTAATGTCCCACTCCCAGCGTAGACACTACATAAACTATTTCAACACGATCGGTGTATTTGGGATGCTGTAACCGGCAGCTGTCAGTTCTTTGACATATGAACTCAAAAATTCTTCTTTCAATTCGAACTGTTTACCATTTAAAACGTAACAAATTGTCCGAATCGCAAAGTTACTGTTGCCGATATCGACCAATCCAAAGATCGATGGCTCAGTTTGTAATTCCTCTTCGTATTTTACAGCTAACGTTTCATTAACTTTTTGAATGATCTCATAGATCTTATCATAGCCTTCTTCCGGAACGATCCGAATATCAAGAACGACTTGCATATTGGAACGAGAAAGGTTACTGATCGTTGTGATACTACGGTTTGGAATGAAGTGGACGGTACCGTCAACACCTTTGAGTTGCAGTGTCCGGATACCAACGGATACCACGGTTCCTTCGATCGTAAGATTCGTTAATTTGACATAGTCGCCAACGTCCATTTGTTGTTCCATGATAATAAAGAAGCCAGTGATCACATCACTCATAAAGCCTTGTGCGCCTAAACCGATGGCTACTCCGGCAATCCCTGCTCCGGCTAATAGTGAACCAATCGGCACACCGATCACGGATAGGATGGCATAAATAAAGAAAAAGCCAATCGTATAATTGAAAATGGTATTTAAAAGACTTTGTAACGTTTTTAAGCGGCTACCGTTAAGAACGGTTTTTTTTGAATATTGTTTAAAAGATTTGTCGATCAAGTATTTACCGATTCGATTAATGAGGCCAAAAAGAATAATCAAAAAAATAAGGAATAATCCTTTTTGGATCATTGTAGAAAAAATCCCATCCCAATCAATATTATTCCAAAAACGTTGGAACGCATTGAGTTGACTAACCGCTTGATCAGTCAAATTTTCTCCAGTTGAGCTTGTTGTTTCTGCTGTTGCAATGAATGAAAACATAAAATCCCCTTTTCTAATTAGTCTCTTTTGTATTGTAACAAGAACAGCATAAAAATCAAAATAAATCATTAGATAAGCTACCAATCACACTTGCAATAACAAGTGGTTAAAATAAACGATGACAAATGGGAGAGATAGTGCTAAAATATTTCAAAACTGACGATTGGTGGTATGAACATGCAAATAGATTGGGATAACTTAGGATTTTCTTACATCAAAACACCTTGGCGCTTCGTTGCCAAATGGAGAGATGGCGAGTGGGGAAAAGGCGAATTGACCGAAGATAATTATCTGTCACTTCATGAAGGATCGCCCGCACTTCACTATGGCCAACAGTGCTTTGAAGGATTAAAAGCTTATCGTAGAAAAGATGGAAAGATCAATTTATTCCGTCCAGAGCAAAACAGTCGTCGCTTGAACCAGAGTGCCAGACGTTTATTGATGCCCATGGTTCCAGAAAAAATGTTTGTTGATGCAGTGAAAGAAGTCGTAAAAGCAAATGAAGCCTTTGTGCCACCTTATGGTTCAGGAGCAACGTTGTATTTACGGCCTTTCCTGATCGGGGTTGGAGAAAACATTGGTGTTCATCCAGCGCCTGAGTATTTGTTTGTTGTTTTCTGTACGCCTGTAGGAGCCTATTTCAAAGGTGGATTGAAACCAACGAACTTTATCGTTTCTGACTATGACCGAGCGGCACCTAATGGAACAGGAGCTGCCAAAGTAGGAGGTAACTACGCAGCAAGTCTATTACCGGGGACTGAAGCGAAAGAATTAAATTATTCAGATTGCGTTTACCTAGATCCAGCGACGCACGCAAAAATTGAAGAAGTCGGCGCGGCGAATTTCTTTGGTATCACTAAAGACAACCAGTTCATCACACCGCAATCGCCTTCGATTTTACCAAGTATTACGAAGTATTCCTTGTTGCAGATTGCGGAAGAACGTTTGGGGCTTAAAGCAGTTGAGGGAGACATCTACATCGATCAACTTGATCAATTTGCAGAAGCAGGTGCGTGTGGAACCGCAGCGGTGATTTCACCGATTGGTGGAATCTACTATAAAAATGATTTACATGTCTTTTACAGTGAGACAGAAGTAGGACCAGTAACTAAGCGTTTATATGATGAATTGACGGGTATCCAGTTTGGGGATATCGAAGCACCAGAAGGTTGGATCGAAGTCGTCGAATAATGACTGGCTTTAAAAATAACTACAAAAAAATCAGCTCTCACATTGGAGGGCTGATTTTTTATTGGATCAAGATAAGTGAACACCTTTATCTACGTAAATGATATCACCGATGATCCCGCTAGATAGGGGGCTGATCAAGAAAGCACAAGTATTTCCGACTTCTTCGATCGTCACACCTTGTTGATCGGGGGTGCGTGATTCGGATAACTCGATCAATTTTTGGTAATCCTTCACACCAGTAACTGCTAACGTTTTGATCGCACCAGCAGAGATCCCATTGACACGGATTCCTTTAGGTGAGAATTCAGCGGCTAAGTAGCGAATGGCAGCTTCTAGTGAAGCTTTTGCGATTCCCATCATATTATAATTAGGGATCGCTCGTTGTGAACCAAGATAAGACATACTTACGATGCCGCTGTTGGGAGCTAAGTATTTTTGGGCATACTTCGATACAGCGATCAATGAATAGCTGCTGATGTCTTGTGCTAATTGATAACCCTCTCTTGAAATATCAGAAACGTTACCTGAAAGCTCTTCTTTGTTGGCATAAGCAACAGCATGGACCAAACCATGGATTTCACCGGCATATTCACCAATCGTATCCATCGCTTTTTCGATGCTCTCATCGCTAGCAACATCACACTCTACAGTGAAGGCATCTTCACCGACTAATTTGACTAGCGATTTTTTCATACGTTCATTTTGGTACGTATAGATGATCTCAGCGCCTTGTTGCATCATTGCTTCTGCACAACCCCAAGCAATACTGCGTTTATTCGCAACACCCATGATCACGATTTTTTTTCCTTCTAAAAAAGACATATAGACACTCCTTTGATTCAATAAAAGTTTTGTTTGACGATAATATAAGTGCAAAAAAATAACTTCTTGATTTCTTATTATTCAGTAAAATGCTTTGATTGTCAAACTATTTTTTTGATGAATAAAAAATGATTGCCAAATAATCAAGAATATGATACTTTGATAATCAAAGTATTAATTACGGCAATTGCCCGAAAGAAGGAGTAAACTATGTCATACGCATTATCAGCAACGGAAGTAATGGATCTTATTCCAAACCGTTACCCAATTTGTTACATCGATTACGTGGATTCGATCGATTCAGGAAAGAAGATCATTGCAACAAAAAATGTAACGATCAATGAAGATTTTTTCCAAGGTCATTTCCCTGACAATCCTGTCATGCCCGGAGCGTTGATCCTAGAAACCCTTGCACAAGCAGGTTCGATCTTGATTTTAAAATCAGAAGAGTTCCTAGGGAAACGTGCGTATATCGGTGGGATCAACAAAGCAAAATTCCGTCAAAAAGTCGTTCCTGGGGATGTGATGAAGTGTCATTTTGAGATCATCAAAATGAAAGGACCTGTAGGGACTGCGATTTCTGAAGCTTTTGTTGACGATAAAAAAGTGTGTGAATGTGAATTTACATTTATCGTCAATGAGCAAGCATAAAGATAAAAATAAACTTTAGGAACCCATAGAGAGGTTCTAAAAATATCAATAGATATGGCAATAGGGGAGTGGAAAGTAGCTTTCCGCAAAAAAGAATCATCTTCTGAATAGTTTTCTATTCTTAGATGATCTTTTTTTGTCTATTTAAGACTGTTTTGAAAATGTTAAGTTTTACTAAAGATGAAAATAAAAAAATTATTTTTTAGCGAAAATATAAAAAATAGTTGTAAAGTCCCAGCCATCAAAAGTTTTTTTAGTAAAAAAGGGAGTGGGACATTCGTTCATCTCACCCACCTATAACCGAATAAACGGCGGGAACAAAAGTAACCTCTTCGAAAAATAAGGCGCCATCCACAAAAATTTGAAAAACAATTTTCGTGGATGGCGCCTTATTTCTCGAGGCTGAACACTTCTGTCACGACCTCAAAGTGATCAAATGTGTGTTTATTTTGCTTCCTGTAAGATGTTGATTTTTTCGATCTTCACATCTTCTTTTGGCTTATCTGAGCTATCTGTTTCGACAGTAGCGATCGCATCAACGACGTCCATACCTTCAACGACTTGACCAAAGACAGTGTATTCACCATCTAAGCTAGGGTAGCCGCCATTTTTATAAGCGTCAATGATAGCTTGTGGGTAATCATCTTTCAATAAACCATCATGCATGTCATCAGAGTTTTGTACGATGAAGAATTGGCTGCCATTACTATTCGGGTCTTGTGTACGAGCCATTGAAAGGGCGCCGCGGATGTTATACAGTTGGTTTGAGATCTCCGTTTCGAAACCTTCTCCCCAAATACTTTCTCCGCCAGTTCCGTTCCCTTCAGGATCGCCACCTTGGATCATAAAGTCTTGGATGACACGATGGAAAGTGACGCCATCGTAATAGCCATCTTTAGCATGAGTCATAAAGTTCTCCACAGCTTTTGGTGCAAGCTCGGGGAATAGTTTGATCTTGATCGTTCCTTTAGTTGTGACCATTTCAACTAGATCTTCGTTATCAGCGACTTCTGTATTCAATTGAGGTAACTCTAAAGAATTTAAATCGATGCTTTCTACAGTGCTAGTCTCTGTTGTTTTTTCTGTAGATTCTTTTGTACTTGAAGACGCGGTATCTGAACCGTTCGACGTACAACCAGCTGCAAATAATAGCGTTGCAGCCATACTCATAGTTAAAAATAATTTTTTGTGTTTCATAAGTAATTCCTTTCTTTTTTAGTTCGTTGTTATCTTTAATGATAGCAAATTATCAGATAAATACCTACACTTTTTCGAACAATAAGCGAAATTATTTAATAAATAGCAAAAGGTGTAGACCATTTGAAAGCGGTTTGTTATAATGTAAGTGGATACAAAAACGCACATCCAGGAGGGTATCAACACATGGGAAAATTAGGAATTTCAATTTATCCAGAACGTTCAACGTTTGAAAAGGACAAAGAATATTTAGATTTAGCACATAAATACGGATTTAAACGTGTATTCACAAGTTTATTACAAATTGCAGACGATAAAGAAAAAGTCTTAGCAGACTTTAAAAAGGTAGTCGATTATGCCAATCAATTAGAGATGGAAGTCATGGTGGATATCAATCCAGCTTTATTTGAACAGTTAGAGATCTCTTATGATGATCTATCGTTCTTTGATGAGATGGGCGCTGACGGCATTCGTCTTGATATTGGATTTACTGGAGCTGAAGAAGCAAAAATGACTCGCAATCCATACAATATCAAAATTGAGATCAACATGAGTTCAGGCACGAATTATGTTGACAATATCATGAGCTATTCGCCGAACACAGATAACTTACTAGGTTCACATAACTTTTACCCTCATCGCTATTCTGGTTTAGGATATGATCATTTTGTCGCTTGTTCGGAGAAATTCCGCAAATATAATTTGAATACGATGGCATTCGTAAATTCACAAACAGCCGACTTTGGCCCATGGCCGACACAAGACGGACTTTGTTCACTAGAAGACCATCGTGATCTTGAAATCGCGACGCAAGTCAAACACTTGATGTTGACAGGTTTGATCGATGATATCTCAGTAGGAAATGCTTATGCGAGTGAAGAGGAATTACGCGCAATGTCTGAAGCCTTCTTTGCAAGTTATCCTACATTAAAAGTGGATGTAGCAGACGATATCACAGAAGACGAACGTATTTGTCTATTCGACAACCTTCATAGTTATCGTGGAGATCGCTCAGAGTATATCTTGCGTTCCACGATGACACGCATCTATTACAAAGATAAACCATTCCCAGCGCATAATACGAAAGATATGACCCGTGGGGATGTATTGATCGATAACGTTGGTTATGGTCAATATAAAGGCGAAACACAAATTGCTTTAAAGGAAATGAAAAATGATGGGCGAGTGAATGTCGTCGGACGTATCTCAGACGATGAGTTATTCTTACTTGATTTCTTGAAACCATGGTCAAACTTCAAGTTGATTGAAAGTAAATAATTATACAATTAAATATTGAAAAGACCCGTAAAGCTTTGATCGCTTTACGGGTCTTTCAATGACGATTATTATTTATTCTAGATTGCATCACACGTCCTCTTTGTTTATACTAATTTTAGACAGTACATCAATGTAAAAGCAAGGAAGGTATAAGATGAAACTTTGGATCAAAATTTTAATCGGCGTGACTTTACTCGTGACAGTCGTATTAGTCTTTGCGGGTAATTATTTTTATAACTATGCCGTTGTTCCTTCAGAAAAAGACTTTTTAGAAGGCGATACTCCTGGCACAACAAAAACAAATGAAGAATCGAGTGCACAATCTTGGTTTGCGAATCCTGACAATCGTAAAGAGTGGCAACAGATATCTACGGATGGGTTGAAGCTATCAGCCATTTATCTACCAGCAACAGACAGTCATAAGACGGCGATTGTGGCTCATGGATATATGGGCAATGCAGAAACGATGGCAAATTACGCAAAGATGTTCCATGATCTTGGCTATAACGTATTAGTACCTGATGCGCGTGGACACGGAAAAAGTGAAGGGGATTATATCGGCTTTGGCTGGCACGAACGGAAAGATTATGTGAAATGGATCGATCAAGTGCTTGAAACAAACGGTCAATCGGAAGAAATCGTTCTATACGGTATTAGTATGGGGGCAGCGACGGTGATGATGACTAGCGGAGAATCACTGCCTACAAATGTTAAAGCGATCATCGAAGATTGCGGTTATTCCTCTGTTAACGAAGAATTGGCTTATCAGCTCAATGAATTATTTAGCTTACCGCCGTTCCCACTGATCCAAGTAACCAGCTTGATGACAAAAATCAGAGCCGGCTATTTCTTTGGGGAAGCTGATGCGATCAAACAATTAGAAAAAAACCAATTACCGATGCTGTTTATCCATGGGGATGCGGATACATTTGTTCCTTACGAAATGTTGGACAAAGTCTACCAAGCGACGAACGGACCAAAAGAAAAATATATCGTCCCAGGAGCAGAGCATGCCAAAGCATATTCGATCGATCCTGAGAATTATCAAAAGACTGTAAGTAGTTTCCTAGAAAAATATGTAAAATAACTGTTGTGACCAAAGTGTTTCTTAAAGAACTTTAAGAACTTTCTTGAAACTTTTGGTCACAACGTTTTATTTTGTCTCCATTCGTTCTTGCAGTAAAATAAAGAAAGAGTCAGGTATTTCCGTGAAACTTTCAGTTTAATGATGGACAAACGGGCCATTCACCGATAAAATAGACAGGACTTGTGTTTATTGTGGAAATTCAGGTAGTCAGTATAGTTAGAATAGATAAAAGGAAATAGGAGGACGATAATATGTCCATGTTTTTAGATCAAGTAACAATCGACGTGAAGGCTGGTAAAGGCGGAGACGGGATGGTTGCGTTTCGTAGAGAAAAATATGTACCTGATGGAGGACCGGCTGGTGGTGATGGCGGTCAAGGAGGCGATGTGATCTTAGTCGTTGATGAAGGCTTACGCACGTTGATGGACTTCCGTTTCAACCGTCACTTTAAGGCTCAGCCCGGTGAAAATGGCATGAGTAAAGGGATGCATGGACGTGGTTCTGATGATACGTATGTCAAAGTCCCTCAAGGAACAACTGTACGTGATGCAGAAACAGGGGCACTCTTAGGAGATTTGATCGAAGATGGTCAGACTTTAGTAGTAGCAAAAGGTGGTCGCGGCGGTCGCGGAAATATTCATTTTGCTTCTCCAAGAAACCCTGCGCCGGAAATTGCTGAAAACGGCGAACCCGGCCAAGAACGTAAAATCGAATTAGAATTAAAAGTACTAGCAGACGTAGGTCTCGTAGGTTTTCCTTCGGTTGGGAAATCGACCTTGCTTTCTGTGATCTCTTCGGCAAGACCAAAAATCGGGGCGTATCACTTTACTACCCTTGTACCAAATCTAGGGATGGTCACTACAAGTGACGGACGTAGTTTTGCGGCGGCGGATCTTCCAGGACTAATCGAAGGAGCTTCACAAGGCGTCGGATTAGGCACACAATTTTTGCGTCATATCGAACGTACTCGTGTCATTTTGCATGTGATCGATATGAGTGGAATGGATGGGCGCGATCCTTACGAAGATTACTTGGCGATCAACCATGAGTTGTCTTCTCATAACTTGCGCTTGTTAGAGCGTCCACAGATCATTGTAGCAAATAAGATGGATATGCCGGATGCAGAAGAAAATCTAGTGAAATTCAAAGAACAACTAAATAAAAACAAAGAAGATGAATTTGCCGATGACATCCCAGTATTCCCAATCTCTGGTGTGACTCGTAAAGGACTGGATGCCTTACTGAATGCGACAGCTGATCTGTTGGAAGTAACACCAGAATTCCCATTATACGAGGAAGAGATCGAAGAAGAAACCGTTCATTATGGCTTCAATCCAGAAGGTCCTGAATTTACGATCGATCGTGAACCAGATGCGACATGGGTATTGTCAGGTGAGAAAATCGAGAAGTTGTTCCAAATGACTAACTTTGACCACGATGAAACGGTGATGCGTTTTGCTCGCCAATTACGTGGGATGGGTGTCGATGAAGCCTTGCGTGCCAGAGGTGCAAAAGATGGTGACTTGGTGCGTATTGGTGAGTTTGAGTTTGAATTTGTCGAATAATATTAGATACACCACATATTTAAGTGACTAGATAGCCATTCAGTTCCAAGTAGTAAGGCAAAATTTGAGAAAATGATCGTTCATTTTTTTGGGTTTTGACTTACTCTCTTAGGAGCAGGCTTTCGTAGAACCTTTATCGGATTTGAGGAGTTGACGAATGTCAAACTCCTTTTTTTGTATACTGCGTTATTTTTTAAAGGTTTTCCCTTTTATTTTTGTTTATTCCAAGGTACACTAAAAGAAAATGAGAAAGAGGCGATCTCCATGAGCAAACGAGTGATCATATTGAATTTTGAGTTAGAAAGTCAAGCTTACCAAGCATTTTCCGAAATCAAGAAGCTTCACATGACGAGAGCGATCAAAGGCGAACAAATGGCGGTCATCAGCCATCAGTCTAATGGCGCCCATCAATTCAAAATCGAAGACTTCTTAGATTTTACTGGGAACAATAAATCCTCTAAAGGTGGTCTGATCGGAATGCTAGTTGGCGTTTTAGGTGGCCCATTAGGGATCTTGCTAGGATGGTTTGCGGGCGGAATGATCGGTGCGAGCCAAGATGCCAAGGAAATCAAAGATGCACAAACGGTGTTTGATTTTGTTGGAAATAAGATCGGCGAAGGCGCAACAGGTCTGATCTTGATCGCAGAAGAAGAGGACAACCGACCATTGAACCAACTTGTGATGATGGAATTAGGTGGAGAAATCACTCGATTGGATTATGAAGAAGTAGAACAAGACGTTCATGATGCAACTGAGGTAGAAAAACATGCAAAAGAAACAGCGCAGAAAAATTGGGATGAAAAGCACAAAAAGCCAACCGATAGCTCAGAGGATACTACGCCTTCTGAATAACGATAAAAAGAATGGATGTAAGAATAGTGGTACTTATTCACTCTTTTCATTTATAGGGACAGTCTTCTAAAAATTATCCTGCGAATTTCAGTTGATTGTCGGCTGATTTTACCCTAGAATTAATAAGAATGAATAGAAAGTTAGGTAAATTATGGAACTAGAATTTTTAGGTACAGGCGCAGGGGTTCCTGCTAAACATCGAAATGTCTCAAGTATCGCATTGAAACTTTTGGACGAGCGAAATGAGATTTGGTTGTTTGATTGTGGGGAAGGCACGCAAATGCAGATTCTACGAACAAATATCCGTCCAAGAAAAATAGAAAAAATATTTATCACTCATCTCCATGGGGATCATATTTTTGGTTTGCCAGGTTTAATCAGTAGTCGCTCTTTTCAGGGTGGCGAAACACCATTAGAAATCTATGGCCCTAAAGGAACGGAAGCATTTGTACGCAATGCGCTGACGATTTCTCAAACTAAACTAGGCTATCCCCTTGTTTTTATTGATTTATCAGAAGATCAAGCTATTTTTGAAGACGCACACTTTTCTGTGTATGCAAAAAAATTAAGCCATGGCATCGATAGCTACGGATATCGGATCGTTGAGCATGATCACAAAGGCGAATTACAAGTGGATAAGCTTAAAGAACTGAATATTCCAGCTGGTCCCATCTATGGAAAACTAAAAAAAGGGGAGACGGTCCAATTAGACAATGGCCAGCTCATCAATGGACGCGATTTTGTCGGTCCAGATAAAAAAGGACGAATCGTGACCATTTTAGGAGATACTCGAAAAACGACCAATTCTGTTATATTAGCAAAAAACGCAGATGTCTTGGTGCATGAAAGTACGTTTAATAAAAACGAGGCGAGAATGGCCCATAATTATTTCCATTCAACGACTCATCAAGCCGCAGAAGTGGCAAAAGAAGCAAATGTCCAAAGATTATTACTGACCCATATCAGTGCGAGATATCTAGGAAAAGCAACACAAGAACTTGAACAAGAAGCGCAAGAAATCTTTCCAAATACAAAAGTCATGAAAGATTTTGAGGTTGTGGATGTTCCGTTTCAAGAGGAGGAAAAAAGTTGAATTTAGAAAATAAAGTCGTTTTAGTCACTGGTGGCTCTGGTGGTTTAGGTGCACAAATCTGTTATGAAGCAGCAAAACAAGGAGCAATCGTTGTCACGTGTGCGAGAAGAATCCAACAAATCGGCGAAGTGATGGCGGTTTGTCAAGAACTAAGTGGAAAACCAGCATACGCGTTTCAACTAGATGTTAGTAATCCAGACAGCGTAGATGAATTGTACGACAAGGTGATGACTGAGGTCGGTCGTGTTGATATCTTAGTCAATAATGCTGGATTTGGTATCTTTGAGGATTTCTTATCCTTTGACTTAGGAAAAGCCTACGATATGTTCGAAGTCAATGTCTTGGGGATGATGGTATTGACACAAAAATTTGCGATCGATATGGCAGAAAGACGTCAAGGACATATCATCAATGTGGCATCCATGGCAGGAAAAATGGCGACAGCTAAATCTACGATCTATTCTGCTACTAAATTTGCTGTTTTGGGCTTTTCAAATGCGTTACGTTTAGAGTTGAAGCCACTAGGAGTCGCGGTCACTACGGTAAATCCCGGACCAATCGAAACGGAATTTTTTGATAAGGCTGATCCAAGTGGTAGTTATTTGGAAAAAGTCGGTCATTTAGTTTTGGATTCAACTAAATTAGCACAAACGATCGTGCGAGCGATGAAGCATCCTAAACGTGAGATCAATCAGCCGGTATTGCTAGAAATCGCGTCTAAATTTTATGCACTTTTCCCAACCATTGGGGATTATTTTGCAGGTGGAATTTTTAATAAAAAGTAGGTGAAGTAAATGAAAAAGCAAGGTAGTGTGATCGTTGGTTTTTTACTTGTACTTGTCATTGTCGTGTTCGCTGTATTGAACAATCAAAATGTTCCTGTAAGCTTTGGATTTGCTTCTTTTAATGCGCCATTGATTCTAGTGATCATTGGTTCAGCATTGATTGGTGCATTGATTGTATTTTTAACAGCCTTTACGACACTATGGCAACAGAAGAAACAATTAAAACAATTAACAAAAGAATTAGCAGAGAACCAAGCAGATATCCAAAAGAAAATCGAAGAGGCGACAGAAGAACAACAAAGACAATTTCGAAATGAACGTGCGGAACTTGAAGCGGCCTATCAAGCAGAATTACAAGCAAAGCAAATACAGATCGAACAAATGCAAACACCTTCTGAATCACCTTCTCAAACACCAAAGCAAAGCGTCAATTACTTTGATTGATCATGGATAGCTGATGTTTTTTTGAAAGTAAATAGAATAAAGTGGTAGAAATCACTGTATCAAAAATCAAATAGAGGATTTATTACTCAATTTCTAAAAGGCAACCAAAGTAGGCAAACGAATCTGTTTTGTCTACTTTGGTTTATTTAAGTTGGAGATGTCAGAATCTAATCTTCTGAAATTCTTTTTTTTAGAGAAGACGTTTGCTATAATGACTAAGTTAGGGGTGAGTATGTGAGACGAGCAAATTTTGATTGGAAGGTCAATGAAACAACACCTTCTGAATCTTTTATCCAAATAATCAAACAACAAGGATTGTCTCCTCTGATCGGGCAATTGCTATGGCAAAGAGGATACCGAGAGGAAGAAAGTATCCATCGGTTTTTACATCCAAAAGAGCAAAAGTTGCATGATCCATATTTGATGTTTGATATGGACAAGGCAATCAGCCGTATCCAAGAAGCCGTGATCAATGGTGAACAAATCTTAGTTTACGGAGATTATGATGCAGATGGCATCACCAGTGCGACCGTCATGAAAGAAACGTTAGAATTGCTTGGTGCCCAAGTGGAAGTCTTTTTACCTAATCGATTTGAACATGGGTATGGACCTAATCTAACCGTTTATCAAGAGAAAATAGCCGCAGGGACTCAATTGATCGTGACTGTCGATAATGGGGTAGCTGGGCATGAAGCAATTGCTTATGCACAACAGCAGGGAGTAGATGTGATCGTGACAGATCATCATGAGTTGCCTAGTGAATTACCGGCGGCTTATGCAATCATCCATCCCCGCCATCCACAAGGCAATTATCCTTTTGGAGAATTAGCAGGTGTCGGTGTCGCGTTTAAAGTAGCGACCGCTTTGTTGGAAGAACCACCAGCAGAATTTTTAGATTTAGTCGCAATTGGCACAATCGCTGACCTTGTCTCTATGACTGATGAGAATCGGACGCTAGTGGCGTTAGGTTTAGAGGCAATTCGTCATACCGAGCGAGTAGGCTTACAGGCACTGTTTGCGAAAAGTAGTGTACGTACGAATGAAGCGGATGAAACGATTATCGGTTTTTCGATTGCCCCGCGCTTGAATGCCATCGGCCGGATGGGAGACCCTAATCCAGCAGTTGAATTACTAGCCACATTCGACGAAAGTCAAGCTCAGACATTAGCCGAGCAGTTACAAACGGTCAATGAAGAACGTAAAGCGATCGTTGAGCAAATCACCTCAGAAGCATTGGCGATGATCAATGAAGAGAACCAGATCCATTTATTAGCACATCCAGGCTGGCATGAAGGGGTACTAGGGATCGTTGCAGGAAAAATCATGAATCAAACAGGCAAACCAACAATCGTGCTAGGCATCAAAGACCAGTCCGTTGCAAAAGGATCAGGTCGAAGTATCGAAGCGTTGAATCTTTTCGATATGCTGAATGAGATGCGTGAATTGTTTACATTTTTTGGCGGCCATCACGCAGCAGTCGGATTAACAATGCCAGCGGAAAATATCCCTGAGTTACAAGACCGGATGAATGCCTATATAGAAGAAAAGCAAATCGACTTGTCTAAAGGTCCTGTGTTGGTGATCGATGAAATCGTCTCCCCAAAGGATGTAACGGTCGAACAAATCGCTACATTGAAATTACTGGCACCATTCGGAACAGATAATCCTGTACCTAACTTTTTATTCAAACAGGTTGCAGTCGAAAATGTAAAACGAATCGGTTCGAACCAACAGCACTTGAAGCTTTCTTTAGTGGATGAAGATAGTCAATTAGATGCTGTCGCGTTTGGTTTTGGCCCACAAGAAAATGAATTTGTAGATGATTCGCTTGATATTGTAGGACAATTATCGATCAATGAATGGAATGGGCGCAAAAAACCGCAGCTGATGGTTTCTGACTTTGCAGTAGAAGGATTGCAAGTATTTGATTGGCGGGCGAAACGTTACCGAACATTAGCAAATGAAATCGAAAGTCCGTTCTATTTAGCGTTTGATGAAGCATCGATCAAAGAACTAAATGAGTCGATACAAAAACACATCATTCATTGGACAGATAAAGAAATGATTCAATCATGGATTCAGGAAAATGACCCAAACGCATTAGTCGTGATCGATTGTCCAACCGATTTGAACGACTTGAAAGAGATCTTATCATTTGGGTCCTTTAGCCGAGTTTACTTTTTAGGTATTTCTGTTGATGAAGCATACTTGAACGGTGTAGGAACAAGA